>JANNCH010000072.1:0-5465 GCA_031386315.1 Pseudobdellovibrionaceae bacterium | reverse complement strand
CGCACGGTAGGGGTCTTGCTGCGCGAATAAAGAGGCCTCTTCAATTTTCTCAGCGAGCTCTGGGTCGATATTGTGTAGTTCTACTACTGCACGCGTGATTTTAGTATCCACTAAATTTGAAAGTATACACATGGTGACTTTTTCACCGGTGAGCTCTTGAATGGGCTCTTTCAAATATTCGCATACTTGATTGATGATGTTCGCACCCATGGCATCGCATGGATTCATATGTATGTGCAGAACTGCCATATCGGCGCCGTCTCCGCGTGGAACGCGACGAACTTGAATGTCAGTCACGCCACCACCACGACGTACAAGACCGAAGGCCACTTCTTTATTAGATTGCTCGATTAGGTGAGATTTATTTGTTAGAATGATTTTTTCGAAAATATTAAAATCTTTAACTTTAGCTAGCTGGATTTGGCCAATGATATCCGATCCCACAACTTCTGTTGTGATCGTTCCATTATCACGCACCCATTTGGCAGTTTTACTGGCTGCTGCAACAATAGAAGTTTCTTCCACCGCCATTGGGATGGCATAATCACGACCATCAATTTTAAAGTTTGTAGCAACGCCCAAAGGCATTTGAAAGTAACCGATTACATTCTCAATAAATTTTTCGCCAAGTGTGGTGTCGCGCAAGCCGCCCTTGTTCAGGTATTCCACATCAGCTTTTTGCAAAGCACCTACATCAAGTAGAGCCTCGAGCCTTTCTTCACGGGACAATTTCGAAAAACCTTTGAAAATTTCATTCAATGTTTTCATTTTCTACCCTTGCCATTTCCAAACTTGCTTTTTTTGCAAGTCGTTGATGCTTTGACTGCCAGTGCAAAACAAAGCGATCTTCAATTCAAGTTCCATCTGCAGCAGCATTTTATCGAGCTGCTGGTCTGCTTTTTCTGCAGATATTTCTGCAGACTTTTCTTCAGCCATCACGGCATCTAGAAAAGGTTTAGCAACGCCTACGTGCGATGCACCCATGGCCAAAAGTTTTGCAACTTCTAAACCGTTGCGAACTCCACCCGAAGCCCAGATTTTATAATCTGGTTTTACTTCTAGCGCATTTCGCATCGACTGGGCAGTCGAGACTCCCCAATTGGCAAAAGTTTCAGCCACCTTGTAGAGCATTTCATTTTCGCCGGAACGCAAACCTTCGATGCGTCCCCAGTGTGTGCCACCGAAGCCACTCACATCTACAGCATGCACACCTGTACCATTGAATCGCTTCAAGGTCTCGGCTGAAAAGCCGCAGCCCACTTCTTTTATTATAACAGGAACTGAAAGAGTTTTCGTTAAATTTTCAATGGCCTTCAGACCATCTTTAAAGTCTGTTGTCCCCTCAGGTTGAAGGCATTCTTGTAGAGAATTAAGATGCACAAACAATCCAATGGCTCCGAGTGAATCCACAAGTTTTTGAACTTGATTCGATTTTGTTTGTATTAGCTGGGCAATGCCCAAATTTCCGAGCAGCAATGCCTCAGGAGCTTGTGCTCGAACTTGCTGCCATTCTTTGGTCGCCTCACTATCATTCAGTTCACGGCGCTGAGACCCCACACCCATCAAAATTTTATGACGAGCACTGAGCTTAGCAAAAGCCGTATTGATGTGCAGACCCTTTTCATGGCCAGCCGTCATCGAAGAAATAAAAATAGGAGAACTAAGTTTGTGCGAAAAAAAAGAGGCCGATATATCGACCTCTGAAAAATTCATATTAGGTAGGGCTTCATGGGTTAAAGTCACTTTGTCTAATCCGTTCATGCCTTCTGCTTGGACCCGAGGGTCGAGAGCGATCCTGATATGATCGCTCTTTCTTTGAGAAAACTGAGCAGTCGAAAACGATTTAGATTGCGATGAATCTTCCATAACGCCCCTTCTATTGAGCGTTGAACTTATTTAGTAAGAGCGTGTTTGCAAAGAGCTGTGAATGCCGTAGCGTCAGAAACCGCGATTTCAGACATTACTTTTCTATCCACAGTGATTCCAGCTTTGATCAATCCACCGATTAAACGAGAATACGTTGTTCCGTTCAAACGAGCAGCAGCATTGATACGTTGAGTCCACAAAGCACGGAAAGATCTCTTTTTAGCTTTACGATCACGATATGCGTATTGCATAGCATGGTCGTTTTTCTCTACCGCATGGATATAGCAGCGAGAACCAGCTGAATAATAACCTTTTGTTCTTTTTAAAACTTTTTTATGACGAGCACGATTTGTTTTACCACTTTTTACACGAGCCATTTTTTACTCCGAAAATATAATTTCTATAATTTTATAATGAGATTGATATTAGAAAACGAGACAACGTCTAGCTTGTAGAAGATTTGCGTCTTCAACATAAGATGTTTTACCAAGTTGTCTCTTCGTTTTCGAGCTCATGTGTGAGTTCAAATGGCGAAGACGTGTGCTCTTCTTTTTGATTTTAGTTCCGCCCGCTACAACGCGTAGGCGCTTCTTAGCACCAGAATGAGTGCGCATTTTCATATGATTTCTTCCTCTGATAAGGCGGCACTTCCCGTAATGGGAGGCTCTTTTCTTTAGCCATTATTCAGTAATGAGATGGACAGTTTTATGGGAATTCGACTTGAAAGGCAAGGATTTTAAGGGGTTAACGCGGTTTTCATAAATACCTAATAGCACTCAATTAATTGGAAATCTCGCGTAAAATCCCTGAAATCCGATCGGGCTCTAAGACAGGGTTCGAGGCCAATTCTGACGCAAACACCCGCTTTTCATAGCGGGTTGGTAACAGCCGAATCGACAACATCAAGACCACCGAAAAGATCAACCCTAGCCAACTTAAGACGCTCATGATGGCCACTAAGATGCCGTAACTATAAAGTGTCTTTATCTTTTCTTTTTCGGGATTGAACTTTTCAAAGGGGATCGCCTCGCCGTTATTCGTCGACCAGGCGTATCCGATTTTTTGCAGATTATTTTGCAAAATCAAAAGATGAGAGCTCTTTTTGCTCAAAGCAAAATAGAGCATCCAAGATAAAAAGGTCACCAGCATTCCGACAAAAAAAGCTAAAAACTCTGGGATGATGAATGCTGGGTTTTCCATACTATAAATCTAATTTACTAATAGGGGCCCTGATTGATCACATCCAGCGGAGCCGAAAAATTCACAGGCGTTTCAAAGCCACGGAAGTCACGACGATAGCCAAGTACTGTCACCCAACCCGTTGCACGGAAGCTGACATCGCCGTTTGCAGCAAACTGAATGTTACCAGCAATGGGGCCACAGTAAGCATCAAAACGTGACTGCGTTCCAGGGTAAGCGCGCGGGATCCAACCGTTCCAACCACCTTGACGACCACTCATGGCCGAAAGTTCTGCTCCGGCAATTCTTGTTTTATAAGAGCCACCTTTCAAAAGTGGATGTCTGAATTCAAGGCGTATTTCAGATACCCACAAGTCATCGCGTGTATCACCCCAAAAAACTCCGAAACGATCGATCTGAAAATGTTTAGCGCCAACATCATCTGGAACATTTTGATAACTTGCACGAGCATAACAACTTTTTGTTGTCGCAGGGATTGTGTACACCGTGATCACGTTATTGTTGCCTGGCGCCGGTGGATAAGGCGAAGGGCGATTCATTGTAGCTATGCTACCCACATCGGCCAATGCAACTGAACCCATAAGAACACTTGAGATAAGACCTAGAATCAATACTTTCATGAAGAGCCTCCTATTTTATAGAGAAAGTCCAACACAGCTAGCGTGCTTGATTCAACTCTAAAGAGACTCTGTTTCTGGTTTTTAATGCCTATTGCATACAATACTGTACATAGAATCCCTATTGCGCTTAGCGCAACGGCCATTTTAAAAAAAGCATCACCTTTCAGTGAAGCTCTTCTGTGTGCTTAACGCTCATTTTTATCTTACTGACAAAACCTGCAGACGAAAGAGCTGTTAAAGATTTCTAGCTTCCGCCCTTTTTCTTTTCACTTGGAGGAACCGCACGACGAGGTTTTGATGTGTCTGTGTCTGCATCTTCTTCAGAGCAATTGATGTATTTCGGTGGCCTCTCACTAAGCACGCACAACGGGCGTCTTTCGTCTTTGCTTTCCATCGTACAACTTACGTAGGCGATAGAAAGATCATTCACTGGTCCCGGAGGCATCTGATCGATTTCAGTTTTTGCATATTTTTCGATGTTCGAAGTGTATTCTGGTTTCAGATCAATGCCTCTGCCATTGAGTGACAATGGCTTTTTAGAGTCTGTAAAACTGCATGGTTTTGCCTTCGGCGGGCTGCTTTGTATTTTGCAGTTCGCATTTTTCCAATATGCCCCTGCTTCGGCAGCAACGGGACTGTTTTTACAAACGACAAAAGCCATGGCCTCGTCAGAATTAGCAGGATTTGCTACTAACAATTTTTCTTGCATCAATGGCTCATAAAAAACTGTGGCAACATCTTTCCCGTCGATCTTCTTTGTTTCGATCAGAGAACCCCTAAATCCACTCTTATTTTTAGATTGAGCCGAAACTGACTCAACTTGAACAAAAGACATAACAAGCGTTGAAACAATAAAAAAACTATTAATTTTCACAGAGTTCTCCTTAGGGATATAACTAGATCATAGTATCTTTTTCGAATTAAATAAAAGTTGATCCAACAACACAATCAAACCTGGCCCATTGTCGAGCGCCTACTGAAGCCTTTGTATCCACTAATTAGTTCGCGCTGAAACGACAAAAGGAGTCTTTCGACTCCTTTTGTTTAACGCATTGCTGCTACCAAAAAGTAGCAGGTTCTTTTTTGGCTAGTCTTCGTCGTCGGGCTCTAGGTCTTTCAACTCTGGGAGCTCTTCTTCTTTGTGACCGTCTTTAGGTGGATTTGCTTTCAAGTAGTCTTTGATCTTCAACGGATCAGGTCCAAGCATCAAGTACATGCTTTTGCCTTCCATTTTTGGATTGGATTCAACTTGAGATAAATCTTTCACGTAATCGATCGCACGGGCGATGAGCTCGTGCCCCACCTCTTGATGGGCTAACTCACGACCCATGAAACGCAAAGAGATTTTCACTTTGTCGCCGGCTAGCAAAAACTTGCGAGCGTGTTTCATTTTCGTTTCAAAGTCATGCTGATCGGTGCGCGGGCGCATCTGAATTTCTTTAATGTGCACGATCACTTGTTTTTTGCGGGCAACAGCGGCCTTCTTTTTATTTTCGTATTTCCACTTGCCGTAATCCATGATTTTACAAGTTGGAGGAGTCGCCGTCGGGGCAATCTCTAGAAGGTCCAGGCCACGGTCTTCAGCCATACGTACAGCTTCAGGCACAGTCATTACACCCAGCATGGTGCCTTCTTCATCGATCACGCGAACCTGAGGAGCGCGGATTTCGCGATTCACTCTAAGGGAATCTTTGTCTTTTTTCTTATCGCGGAAATTTCCGCGGGGATCATTTCGTCCTTCGAACTTGCTAATGGGAAACCTCCAAAAGTTTCTTTTTA
>JANNCH010000671.1:0-1629 GCA_031386315.1 Pseudobdellovibrionaceae bacterium | reverse complement strand
AGCTATTTTATTTTTGTCCATCGCAGTCATGATGGCAGTTCACCATGCTGAGGTGATTGCCACTCGCATCGGCCCCTCGCTCGGAGCACTTTTATTAGCACTCTCTGTCACGGTGATCGAAGTAGGTTTGATCGTATCATTAATGTCCAACGACAGTGCTGATTCTGCTGTTGTGGCCCGTGACACTGTTTTTTCGGCCGTGATTATTGTTACCAATGGAATTATGGGAATATGTTTATTGCTTGGGGGCCTTCGCCACAAAGAACTCAGCTTCAACGCCAGTGGCACTAGTTCTTTACTCGCTGTGCTTGCGGTTTTATCGGGACTCACCATGATCTTGCCCAACTACACAACATCAACACCAGGTCCGACATATAATTCTTCGCAATTGATTTTTGCGGCCGTGGCATCATTAGTCCTTTATGCTGCTCTCGTTTTTTCACAAACCAAAACGCATCAAGATTATTTTGAATCACCCAATGAACCCGAAAATGTAGATGAATCCCAAAAGGCGGCTTCACGCATGCAAGCCATTATTGGCTTTGTGGGTCTAATGGTCAGCCTCGGTGTCGTGATCGGCCTTGCAAAAGCTTTGAGTCCTTCGATCGAATCAGGCGTGGCGGCACTGGGCGCCCCCAGAGCCACTGTCGGGATTGTGATTGCCCTCTTGGTTCTTTTGCCCGAGACCTGGGCCGCTATTTCTGCGGCTCGCATCAATCAACTGCAAACAAGTTTGAATCTAGCACTGGGTTCAGGCGCTGCGAGTATTGCGCTGACAATTCCAGTGGTGAGCATCTATTCAATTGTAACAAATCGCCAATTGACGTTAGGGCTAGACAGCAAGAGCGTTGCTTTCTTAGTTCTTACATTTATTGCTAGTGGGCTCACTCTGGGGCGTGGCCGTGCCACGGCTTTGCAGGGCATGGTTCATTTGACTTTACTTTTTGCCTACTTGGCATTTTCGTTTATCCCCTAACGAGCATGAGCACACGCCCTCCACTCAAAAAATATTTTTCAATTCGCTGAAAAAACCGTGCATTTTCAAATGAATATCCTATATTGGGCTCACACTTTTAATGGGGTCTTCATGAAATTCGCATTCTGCCTGCTAGCAATTTTAACCACGCTAAGTTTTGATAAAGCACATGCCTTCAGATCCCCTCCTCGCTGGGTGAACCTTCACTGCCAAGGCAGCAATTTGATCAATGAACAAACCGGCCGCAGCATTCGTAAATTTACTTTTGATTCAGACTGCCAAGAGGCCTTGGCTTCGCGTCGTGGTGAGTTGCTTTGTGCAGATAACGGAATCAAATCTGACTTGATGAATATCTGGGGACAAGTTTTAAAATCACTTACTTGGGAATCTGATTGCAGAAAAGCATTGGATTCACGTCGTGGACAATTGCTTTGTGTAGCTGATGGCATTCACTACCAATTGATGAATGTGCGCGGTGACATTCTTGAAGAATACACTTGGGAATCAGACTGCTCAAAAGCTTTAGACGGTGCCTACGAAGAGTTTGCATGCAAAAGAAATGGCAACAACTACGATCTGGTCAACCAATACATTCGTCGTACCATAGCGACAGTTTCATTTTCATGGCAGTGTGAAACAGCAAAAGTTCAAGC
>JANNCH010000668.1:0-9966 GCA_031386315.1 Pseudobdellovibrionaceae bacterium | reverse complement strand
CCTCAGCAAAGTTGCCCAGAAGGTTCTGCCTCCAGAGGTATGCGACGCTGAGACCCTCGTTTTTGCCGGCAAAAAAGAACAGATGGAACTAGCAATCAAAGCTAAGGCTCCAATTATTATTATTCACAAAAGCCTGACCCCACCCGAAGATAGCACAAGTGCATTTTTCTCAACTCCCGCAATTCCACTAGCAATGTCGAGCATTCTGCCATTGTTTGACGGCAAAATGAATCGCTTCAGTCAAGAATCCAAAATCCACCCGCAGTCTTTTATCCACCCCAATGCCCACATTGGTAAAAACGTAACCGTGGGTCCCTTTGTTTCAATCGGCGAATATGCGCGTATCGGCGATGGCTGCACCATCGGCGCAAACACTGTGATTGAAAGCTATGCGGTCATAGGCGATCACTCTTTATTACACGCATTGGTTTTTGTAGGATCTCACTGCGAGCTCGGCAGTCATTGCGAAATTCACCCTCATACCACAATCGGTGCCGACGGATTTTCATTCGCATTGAACAGCAAGGGCGAACCTCAAAAAATTCCACAAATCGGCCGCGTTGTGATTGGCAACCATGTTGAAATTGGCGCCAACTGCGCTGTGGATCGTGCGGCTCTCACTGAAACTCGCATCGGTAACAATACAAAATTCGATAACTTCTGCCACATCGCCCATAACGTAACGATCGGCAACAACGGATTAATGGCCTGCAGCTTTAAAATCGCAGGCTCTTCACATGTTGGTGACAACTTCATGAGTGGTGGCGATATCTGTATCATCGATCATATTTCAATCACAGACCGAGTTGTTATCGCTGGCAAATCTGGGGTCACAAACAATATTACTGAATCTGGACAATACGGTGGATATCCGCTGGAACCATTCCGCGAACATTTGCGCACATTAAAAAATCTTGCACAGGTGGGACGCCTGCGCAAACAAGTCGCACGCCTCATGAAACATTTAAATTTACAAGACGAAGAAGAAAAATAAGGAGATCCCCATGTCATACGAATTTTATAAAGTGATCCATCTTTTAGGCCTCATGGCTCTGTTCTGTGGTTTCGGAGGCGTTCTTGTGTCTGCCTTTGCAGGCATCAGCCTCAGTGGTAAAGCAAAAAAAATGGCCCTTGCCACCCATGGTGTGGGTTTGCTTTTGATCGTGATCAGCGGTTTTGGAATGGCCGCACGCATGGGCTACATGGCTAAATTACCAGGTTGGATTCACGCAAAGATCGCCATCTGGGTTATTCTTGGAGTCGCCGTTGCACTAGCACGTCGTAAAGGCAAAATCGGCTGGCCAATAGCTATCTTATTATTAGGCCTCGGAATGACAGCTGCTTATTTGGCTGTAAACAAACCATTCTAGCCAGCACCGACGATGCAATCATAATATCAGTGTATTAAGGTCTGAAGGCCACGATGGCCTTCAGAAAGGCCGTCCATGGATGGCAAAGCTCTCAAATTAAACCGAGCACAGCTGTTAAGTCCACCTCCTGAAAATACTTAAGCCATCGAAATCAATCCACATTATTATACAAGCAAAATAACACCGCATGCCTTGTGTAGAATATTCTATACATCACAAACCACCCATGCTAAGTGCTATCACATGGAAAATCAAAGTGAGCACATCTACACCATCCGACAAGTTATCGACCTAACCGGAGCCTCCGAGTTCACTTTGCGTGCTTGGGAAAACCGCTATAATGCGTTCAAGCCCTTTCGCACTCCGTCGGGTCGACGTCGTTACAGCTCAGAAGATGTTTTGAAAGCTCGCATGCTTTTAAAGCTCACCGAAAAAGGCCATCGCATCGGTAATATTGCAAATCTTGAAATTGAATCTCTGCAACAACTCAGCGAAGAACGCAGCTTAAAAAGCAGCCCCCAAACTGATCCCGTCTTTGAAGAGATCACTCGACTGATGCTATGGGCTGACCAGTTTGCTTGGGATCATATTCGCGATTTTATGCACGACAAAAGAAATAAAATCCCTGCGCGCTCATATATTTTCAATTTTTTGCTGCCATTACTAGCCGAGGTCAATCACCAGATCAGCACCTCACACTTCACCGTCGCGCAAGAGCATATACTATCGGCTTTCATTAAAGAAGATCTCATGCTCATAAAATCTAAGAAGACTAGCAAATCAAGCTCTGCTGCACGGATGGTCTTTGCAACCCCCGAGGGTGATGTCCATGAAATCGGTTTGCTCATGGCATCAGTGCTAGCATATATTTCAGGGATCACGACTCTTTATCTTGGCCCCAATCTGCCAGCACGTGAGCTCTGTGAAGCATGTGAAAGATTCGGAGCTACTCATTTATTACTTGTCGCTACTGTCGAAAAATCAGCTGGGGCAAAGCAAGATCTTTATGAACTAGTAAATTTTCTAGATCGCAGCCTTTCGCCCCAAACACGCCTTTGGCTAGCAGGTCGCTGTGCCATGGGGCTAGAAGTTTCTCTAAAACGTGAGCACCAACTTTTAAACAATTTCAACATCCTCGAATCACTGATCAATGAGGAGCTCAAATGATGAATACCCAAGAAAGTACGATCATAAATGCGCTGCTCGAAAAAAACTTAAAAGCGCCAGCTAATGAACTCGCACAGCGTCCAAAAAAAGAAATTCGCTCAAAGTTAGTCACCATTGGGTACGATCTCGCCCATTGTCTTGGCAAATTACAAATTCAATCACAGGACAAAGACAATTTGAATTTACTCATGCAGATGATCGAAGAGATCCACACAGGTTCGCTGATTGTGGATGATATTCAAGATAACTCCAGTGTTCGTCGCGGAGGAGCCACTGTTCACTCTTTGTATGGAATGCCACTGGCATTAAACGCAGGCAACTGGCTTTATTTTAAAGCTCTACAAAATATCGATCAGGTTTCACTGACGAGCCAACAAAAACTGCAATTGTATCAAGTCGTCAATAAAGCCCTATGTGATGCACATCTAGGTCAAGCTTTGGATCTAGGGTCCAATATTTTGACAACACCCGCTCAACACGTAGAGCAAGTTTGCATGAATAGCTTAGAATTCAAAAGCGGTTGTCTGGTGGGGCTTTCATTGAATGTAGGGGCCATCGTTGCCAGTGCAGATGAGAACTTGCAAAAGAAAATATTTAATATTGGTAAACAACTGGGGATTTTGCTGCAAATATTTGATGATATTGGCAACTTGAATACACAAACGAATCATCCAAAAAACCTCGAAGATTTATATTTAAAGCGTCCCTCATTTGTTTGGGCATTTCTTTTTTCACATTGTGACGAAAGTGAGCGACGCACTTTTATTTCGGCCGTCGAAAAGTTACCGGACACATCTATTTTGAACTCTTTGCTGGACGAATCAAAATTAAAATCGCGCATGACTCTCAAAGCCAAACAACATTTAAATATTTTCAAAGATGATTTGCTAAAACATTGTGAATCAAAAGAAATCCCACCTGCGGTTAAAAAAATTCTTCAAATAGGAGACCAACTCTATGGCGCATACAACTAAACGAGTGGCTGTCATCGGCAGTGGCTTCGGTGGACTCAGCACCGCCATTCGCTTGCAGGCCGCTGGCTTTCAAGTCAAAATTTTCGAAAAGCGAGACCAACCCGGTGGTCGCGCCTATGTCTATCGCGAAAAGGGTTTTACCTTTGATGCAGGGCCAACAGTTATAACAGCCCCCGAATGCCTCGAAGAATTATTCGAATTGGGCGGCAAAAAAATGTCCGACTACATAGAAATGATTCCCGTATCACCTTTTTATCGCTTGCTGTGGGATGATGGATATAAATTTGATTATTCGAACAAAACAGACGAACTCATTGCACAGATTCGTGAAAAATCAGATAAAGATGCTGACGGATATTTAAGATTTTTAGATTACTCGAAAGAAGTTTTTGACCAAGGCTATACAAAGTTAGCGGCGACTCCGTTTTTGCATATCTGGAGCATGATCAAAGTATCACCCCAATTGATTAAACTAGCCGCTCACCGCAGCGTCTACAAAACCGTTTCACTATTTGTAAAAGACGAACACCTACGACAAGCCTTTAGTTTTCACTCTTTGCTTGTGGGTGGCAATCCCTACTCAACATCTTCGATCTATACACTGATTCACTATCTTGAAAGAAATTGGGGAGTCTTCTTTCCGAAGGGCGGGACAGGCTCACTAGTTCATGGGTTGGTTAAACATTTTGAAAGTATGGGGGGCGAGATCAAACTCAATTCTGAAATTGAAGAGATCCAAACTAAAACTGGCAAAATTTGTGGCATCCGTACGATCGCGGGTCACCAATGGGATTGCGATGTTGTTGTAGCAAACAGCGATATTATGCACACCTACCGAGACCTACTAAAGAACGAACCCAAAGCCCGTCGCCGCGAGAAAAAATTAGATTCTATGACATTTTCAATGTCACTGTTCTTGATTTACTTCGGTACAAATAAAAAGTATCCCCACTTGGCCCATCACAATGTTTTGTTCGGACCGCGCTACAAAGGTCTACTAGATGAAATATTTAAAAAGGGCACGTTGCCAGATGATTTTTCACTTTACCTGCATGTCCCTACAGCTTCAGATCCAGATCTTGCGCCCGATGGTCATGAGGGATTTTATGTTCTTTCACCGGTCGCGCACATGGGTAAACTCAAAATCGACTGGGCCGTTGAGGGCCCCAAATACGCCGAAAAAATTATGGATTACCTTGAAAAGAAATATCTACCCGATTTGCGCAAACATTTAGTTGTGCAAAAGATATTCACTCCTGAAGATTTCAAAACAGAGCTCAACGCACACCTCGGTGCTGCTTTTTCTGTAGAACCCAAGCTGACGCAAAGCGCTTACTTCCGACCACACAACAAAGATGCAGATATTGAGGGCCTATATATTGCTGGAGCAGGCACGCATCCCGGTGCGGGAGTCCCGGGTGTGGTTAATTCCGGAAAAGCCACTGCTAACTTAGTCATCGAGGACTTTCAGTGAGTGAAACGCTGACGGCACAAGAATCAGGACAAAGTGAAATCTTTAAAGGCTCTAAAAGCTTTTCATTGGCTTCACTTTTTTTTGATAAAAAGCAAAAGCACGGCGCCTGGGCACTCTATCGATGGTGTCGATTTGTTGACGACGAAATTGACGAAGCCCCTATCAACCAGATACCTGCAAAGCTTGCCGATGTAAAACAAAGCACACGTTTAGCATTTAAAAATCCGAACGAATGCTTCGGAGCTTACAAAACACTCGGCTGGGCTGCTCATACGTTTTCATTGCAAGAAAAACACACACTAGATTTGATTGCTGGCCTAGAAATGGATTTTCAAGGTGCTGTTATCAACGATGAAGAAGAGTTGCTAAAATATTGCTACTATGTAGCAGGGACCGTTGGCTTGATGATGTGTTCAATTATGGGCGTCCGTAATGTACAAGCCTACATTCATGCTGAGGCCCTTGGCAAGGCCATGCAATTGACAAATATCGCTCGAGACCTGACTGAAGACTTACAAAGAAATCGTATTTATGTCCCATTGACTTGGCTCAATGAAAAAAACATCACACCTGATGTTTTTTTCGAAGATAGTGAAGTACGTGCTATTTTTTCTCTCAAGCTAATTAAGCTATCAGAAAAGTACTACGAACAGGGATTTGCCGGCATACGCTACCTTCCATTCCGCGCAGCTTTGGCCGTCAGTGCCGCAGCCTTCATTTACCGCTCTATTGGTTTAAAAATTAAAAAAAATCCTATTCATTACCAGCAACATCGTGCCATCGTACCTTTGTATAAAAAGATTTTTTGGATTCTGCGCGGATTGGTCTTTACGATTCAAACAAGAGGACGGCAATGGAAGTAAAAACATCATTTCTTCGAGACACCATAATCTATGCATCACGTGTGAAGCAATTTAGCGCCAAAGATTGGATCGTATACATTACTTGGGTTGGCACGATGTACGGACTCTTTGCCGTCGTCACTGGTTTTTTGCTTATCGGACACCAAGGCGGAGTTATTTACCCAGCCTACGTTTGGAATATTCCCATAGGTATTTTTATTTTCTCGACAGCCATTGCATTTGATACCATCGGACACCGCACAGTTTACAAAGAGTATCTTGAAAAAGCAGAGGCTCTAGTTCATCACATCACAATTTTTGCGGGCGTGACCAGTACCTTGCTTTTATGCTTGGCCTATACTTGGCCTGAATTTTTAAAAATTCCAGCATTCGTCATGGTCTCTTTAAGCATCATCTATTCTTTGATTGATGAGGGCCTACACTGGCATCGATACATGAGTCAAAATTCGGATCGTGTCGAAATGTGGAGCCACTTTTTTATTTTCTTAGGTCACTTTATCATGATTCTAGCATGGTGGCTTTGGTACTACGAAGGCTACGCAGGGGTCGCAGAAACTTTAAAAATAAAAACTGAACTTTTTGGATTTTAATTTCTGTCGTTTAAATTTTAAATGAATGCTCTTGCTTGCGATACAAAACAACGGCAAGAGCAGTAAAAATCAACAAGTAGATGAGCAGACCTTGAATATCTCTATTTGCAATTTCATGCTCAAACAAAATGGATTCAATACAATTTCGATAAAGTCTTGTCGGTAAATAATTTGAAATGTTTTGAATTGTCACGGGCAAAGCATTAGGTGGCAACCACAACCCACCGGCAAAAGATAATGGCAAATAAATCAAATTAGCAATAGGCAGTGCAGATTTACCATTGGTTACATACCCAATACAAATCCCCATGGCTGCAAAGGGCAGTCCTGCGATAACCAAAGTTATCAGCAAATCTGATGTTGCAACATCAGACCAACTCAGAACAGTGAACTCAACACCCGTAAAAATCACAAGTAAAATGGCTAAAATTGAAAGCAGCAAACTAGCAATCACTCGACCCAATAAAACTTCAATTCCTGAAAGCGGTAGGCATCGTATATATTGTGACCAGGCTAGTCCCCTTTCAAATGAAGTCTGCACTGCTAGCTGAAAAAGCATGACAGCTAAAACCGCGAAGCCTGCAAAAGAACCAGTTAAAACCTTTGCAGCTTCAACAGAGTTCGCGTTGGGCACGGCAAAAAACCAAAAAAACATCGATGGAAATATCATCGTAGTAACCATGTACATCGGCTGACGCATAAGTTCTTTTATAGAAATCTCGAGTGTGAACCAAAATCTCATGATCCACCTCGCATTAATCGAAACACCTGGTCGATATCACCTACCTGAACTTGCAGATCTGAAAAATCGACTTTGCTGTCCACCAACTCACGCACCAATTCCTCGGCCTGCAAAGTCCAACAAGTTGTATGGTCATTGTAAACTTCAATTTTAGCCTCTGTTTTAATAATGACCGGATGTTTTGTTCGAAAACTCACACGCTTGTATTCACAACGAGAAGTTATTTCATGAACATTGCCCTCACGCAAAAGTTGCCCCTGATCTATCAACAACATACGACAATGAAGTCGTGAAAGCTCATACAAATCGTGGGTTGTCAAAATCACGGTACCACCACCTCGGGTGTAGTTTTCAAGATGTTTCCACATTTGCATTTTGCCTTCGACATCGAGTCCCGTCGTCGGTTCGTCTAAAATGACAATCTCGGGATCACCAACAAAGGCAAGGGCCAAGCCTAAACGCCGTCGCTGTCCCCCGCTCAAACCACCGGCTAATTGTGAAATAAAATCTTCAAGACCAAATTTCACAATAAAACTTTCGTCTAATTTTTTACCATAGACACGTGCCACCCATTGTAAAATTTCGATGGTCTTTAGATAGGGTGAAAACGAAAGATCTTGCGGGGTCACTCCGATTTTTCTTAAGACATTCTTGTTGCCCACACACTGATCTGCAATGCGAATTTTTCCGGTTGTGGCAGATCTCAGTCCCAGCAGCAATTGAATGATTGTACTTTTGCCGGCTCCATTGGGGCCCAACAATGCAACCATTTCACCCCGTTGGATTTGGAAACTCAAACCACGTAAAGCTTCGAACTGGCCATATTTTTTTGTGACATCCTGAAACGAAATCAAACTCATCGCGAATTTCCGTTCATCACATCATTGAAGTTTTCGACGTATTTGGGATGCTCGCTTTGAAACCAATGATCCCACCAAGTAAAAAACAATCCGTAGTTATAACGATAATAGCGGTGGTGTTGTGCATGATGTACACCACTGACTAAATACTTTCCCACAGGATGGACAGCACTACCTTTTGGCAAGACTTCATATCCCAAATGATTCGTGATTGCAGTGATTGTCATCAGTGTCAGATGCCACAAAATCACCACGGGATGCAGTGGTAAAAAAATAATGATCACGGGCAATGCCAATGCATTCAATAGACTTTCAACAGGATGAAAAGAAAAAGAGGCCCACGGAGATGGTTTTAGTGAAGCATGATGTACAGCGTGAAATAATTTGTAGATGCGTGGAATATGTAAAAATCGATGCATCCAGTAAAAATACGCATCATGGATCAAAGCCAAAAATAACGCACTCATTGGCAAATACCACAAAGTGTACTCAGCAAAGGGCAGATAAATTTTCGTCCACCCGTTTTGCCACATGACTCCCATTAAGACACCCGCCAACGCAAAGATGGCCGAGCTTAAAAAAGACCACTTGATCTCATAGACTTGCTCAGTTCGACTAGGAAGAGTCTGATAGATACGACGCCCCATTGCCCCACCGGGAACGCGCCGATAGTAAGGCCACCAGAAAATAAACACCATGGCAAAATATCGAATATTGATAATTGCGAATAGAACAACAAACGAAGTCACCAAATTTGCTGGCTGCAAAATATTAAAAGGAATATATGACTCGAACTTCTCAAAGTGTCCCATCACTGATAAACTATTCCCACGAATGAAAACGAGCAAAGAAAAAAGAAATTTTATCATTATCGGAGGCGGCCTGTCGGGCTGTCTAACGTTGCACTGCCTGTATCACCACTTTCCAGACAAAAACATCTTACTTATTGAAAAATCCGAAAGACTTTGCAGCCCCCATACTTGGAGCTTCCATGATTCTGACATACCAGAACAACAAAAAAACTGGCTGAGTCCGTTAATAAGTTGTTCTTGGAGCCAATATCATGTTTACTTTCCAGAATACGAGCGAACACTAGATACCTTCTATCATTCAATACGCTCAGACGACTTAGCAAAAAAAACTTTCGATACGCAAAGTCAAAAAATTGAAATTCTTTGTGCCACTGAAGCAAACATTGAATCTGCTAGCACGGTCCGCATTGGCCGCGAAATATTGTGCGCAGATCTCGTCATCGATGCTCGAGGTTGGACGCAGCTATCGGGACCTCTGGGCTTTCAAAAATTTCTTGGACTTGAACTTGAACTAGAATCCTTTCACACATTGACCCGTCCCACATTGAAAGACGCTCGGGTCGAACAAACAGATGGCTATCGCTTTATGTATGTCTTGCCATGGGATGAAACACATCTTTTAGTTGAAGACACCTATTACTCAAATAGCGGTGAGCTTGATTTTAAAAAATCAGAGTCCGATATTCTTAACTACGCCAAAGCTAAAGGCTGGAAAGTCAAAAGTGTTCTCTCGCGCGAGCAAGGCTCTTTGCCGCTGATACTCAGCACACAGCAACCGCAACTAGACAGCATCACTGTAGGTGCGCGCACATGCTTTTACCAACCAGTCACGGGCTACACCTTCCCGCAAACATTGCAGACTCTTCAGTGGCTTATTCCACATTTGCAGAATCCATTCAAGACCTCTGAACTTTTGAATGCACAGCTTCAGTGGTTGAAGCAAAAAAAATGGAAACAACAACTATATTTGTTTTTAAACCGCATGCTTTTTTTATCGGCTTTACCAAAAGATCGTTACAAAGTTCTACAGCGCTTTTACAAGCTCTCTCCGGAACTGATCCATCGTTTTTATGCGGCTCAAAATAAGTTCTTCGACTTTGTACGCATCTTCAGT
>JANNCH010000667.1:0-1536 GCA_031386315.1 Pseudobdellovibrionaceae bacterium | reverse complement strand
GATAAGTTGCAGGATGAAAAGGGGGTCACTGCCGTGCAGTTCGAGGTGCTGGTGAGTGCGTTGCGCCTAGCCATCGATGTGACGTTGTATGCGAGTCTTGGCTTCCTGGGCTCGGTGCTGGCACTCCGGAGTCACCGGGATGACTTCGCGTTCATCATTCCTTATGTGCGTTTTCGGCAGGATGCATCGTCTGGCCAGCCGGTGGTGCTGGATACCGAGGCGGTGATGGATGGGCGCGTGCTGGGGATTTTCCGCTCGGGCTTCCTTCACGGGCGGCTAATCGTCCCGCAGTTTGTGCTGGATGATCTTCAAGCGAGGGTGCTTTCAGGCGTCGCCAGTGAGCGCCAATGTGCGCAGCGTGGCTTGGATAGCCTCGAACAAATGCAGAAGGCGGCGGACATTCAAATATCGATCCATGATAGCGTGGTGGGCGGGGAGTTAGAAATGATGAATACGCGGCTGATCGAGACCAGCCGCCTGCTCGGTGCGCGGCTGCTGACGGTAGATGAGAATTTAACGAAAATCGCCAAAATCCAAGGCGTGGACGTGCTCAACATCCATGATCTCGACGACGCGCTGAAACCGGCGGTAGTCGTAGGTGAGCGAATCCGGCTCGCACTGGTGAGGACTGGAAAAGAGGAGCACCAAGCGGTGGGATACCTGCCAGATGGGACGATGATTGTGACGAACCATGCAGTTTCGAAAATCGGTTCTACCGCAGAGGTCATCGTGGTCAGCACCCTACAAACGGCGAGTGGGACCCTGGTGTTTGGGGAGCTTTACAAATCTGTCTGAGCGTTTTCAAAAAAGAAAACTTCCGTCGCGGGATCGCGCAGGGAATCTACGAAACGGGTCCATTCCTGGCGTTCGGCGGCGGTGACGAGAGTGGGTTGGCGGTCTGGATCGACGTTAGCGACGAGGAATTTAACGGGGATTCCCGGACCGGCACTGAGACGGATCTGGCGGTGAAGATGGATCATCCGGGGTGGCGAGAGTGCCCAACCTTCGCTGAGCAGGACCACCCCAGCCGGAGCTTGCGCGAGGGATTCTGCGGCCTCGTGCTCGGCGCCGGCAGCGAGGACAGCCACCGATTTCCATGCCGTGGGATGCACTCGCAGTCGGCGTAGAAGGAAGGGCCGGAGCGAGATTTCACTTAAACCGCTACCGCCGACGTCGAGGACGAGGACGCCATCGAGCGGTTTTTCGTGAATTTCTGTGCGTTCGTGAGCGGTGATTTCACGCCACAACACTCGATGATGACGTCCTTGGAAATCGATGGTAGCGAGCGCCTTCTGGCCTGCTCGCCATGCCAGCAGCCACAAGAACGCCCGAGGTAGAAGCCCCCAGACGAGTGTGACCATCAGCAGAAATTCCCACCACGCGGCCGGGCCGGATGCGAGCCCGGTGGATCTTCCTGGCAGCCAGCGGGACGCATGGATGATGGCAGCGTTAGGAACGGCTTCCGGCCAGATGCCCGACCATGCCCACATACGCCCGCCCCTGGTAGCTCCCGCCCATCACGATGGCGTCGCGGCG
>JANNCH010000060.1:0-14799 GCA_031386315.1 Pseudobdellovibrionaceae bacterium | reverse complement strand
GAAGGGCAAGCGCAACAGCTGGGATGTGAATGCTGAACGCACTCTTATTTCTAAGATTTTGGGTTATATTGCTGACCAGACTTCAAAAACGAAAACTGTTCAGCAAAGCGCCAGCGCGAATCCCGCGAATCCACCGCCAGTGAAAAAGAAAAAGCCCAACTTCGGTGGGCCGCACCGCTAATGGGGGCACGGACAAAATTCCGTAAGGGTGTTTGTGGAATTCTTCTCAACCAGGCCGGCTTGATATTGGTTGGCGAGCGGGCACAGCAAAAAGACCAATGGCAACTTCCACAGGGTGGTATTGATCCTGGTGAAACAGCACTGCAAGCTGTGCATCGTGAAGTCGCCGAAGAAGTCGGCGTACATGACTTGCCTATCTTGCAGCAGTCTACAGATTTTATTTCTTATACTTGGCCGGCGCCAGTCTTTGCTGATAGCAAGTATGGTGGTCAAAAGCATATTTATTTTTTAATGGACGCGCAAAATGTTGAAATTGAATCTTTGCAAGCAAGTGCAGAGTTCAGTCGCTTTAAGTGGTGTTCAATCAAAGATATTTTATCAAGCGTCATTGACTGGAGAAAGCCCGGATACATGCAGGCTTTCAAAGAATTAGGATTGATTAAGGGATAACAACTTTGGCGTCGCTAACGACTGCGGCCGTGAGGTGAGCATCATTCAACTGCAAGCCCGAGTATAGACCTGCGCCACCATCTGAAGGGAAGGCGCCCGATAGATGTGATGCCGTATCCGAATCTACTTCGACATTGGATAGGCTGTATGAAACAGAATCTTTTTTCCAAACGATCACACGGCTGGCAGAAGGTGTGTTGTGCACTTCTAGGATAAGGCTGAACGAGCCCGGAGTGATATAGGCTAAACGAGTATCCAGAATCCCGACACTAACCCCATTCACGGTGATCAATCCATTCAGGCTTGCACTAGCTGTTCTCAAAAATTTGATTTGAACACCGCGATTTGAAGGCAGTGCCGTATTGTCAGAAAAGAAAACAGCTGTGATTGACCCGGTATTGTAGATCTCGCCTGTAAGCTCGATGCTTTTGCTGGCGTTGATGCTTGGTAATGTCGATGTAAAACGAACAGTGCCTGTTCCAGTAAGGGCTGTAGAATCTTGTTGGGTGAAGGTTCCACTCACATAAACGTAGTTGTCCAACCCACCTTCGATTTCAGTGGCTTTGCCACAAGAGATGGTAGCTAGTGTACATAGAATGACTAGGGATTTTAGAATGAATTTTTCCACATCATTGATTCCACTGGTAAGGGTTTCTTTTCGTTATATTTAGCTGATGTTTTTTTATTGTAGGCAGTGAGGACTTCACCGTTTACGACGAAATAAATGAGCTGACCGATGGGCATATTCGCATAGACCCGAACCGGCTTTTTAACAGAAATTTCCAGAGTCCAATAATTGCAAAAACCGACATCACCTTTTCCAGCAGTCGCATGGATATCAATCCCTAAGCGACCAACACTAGATTTTCCCTCAAGAAAGGGGACGTGTGCGAGGCTTTCAGTGTATTCGTGTGTAACACCTAAATAGAAGTTGTCAGGCGTGAGGACGTAACCTTCTTCAGGGATTTCAAAAGTTTCGATTCTATTGTGTTTCTTAGCATCTAAAACGCTATCCACATAAACGCCCAGAGTTTTTCCCAAGTGCACGTCATACGAGTTCGTGCCGAGGCAGTCTCTCGAGAAGGGCTCGACTTTGATAAGCCCTTTTTCCATGTTTTCAAGAATCTGCGCGTCCGTCAGAATCATTAACTATTTAGTTTCTCTGTGAACAGTGTGCTTTTGAAGATTTGGATTGTACTTCTTCTTTTCAAGACGGCCTGGTGTTTTTGTCTTGTTTTTTGTCGTTGTGTAACGAGAAACCGGTTTGCCAGCAGCGCGAGCTTCTGTGCACTCCAAAGTTACGATGATTCTTCCTGATTTTTTTGCCATGTAGGACTCCCTTAAGCGAACAAACTAAATATCTGTCAAAATAACTGAATAATAACTTTATATAAACTGAGATCTTTTCGAAGAACAATGGAAGTTAAGTCGAACCTGTGCGCAGCGCAAAGCATTAACTTTAAATCGCAATACCCTTTCAAAGGGGGTCAAGGTATCAAACTGGAATTGAAACATCAACAGACAAATCTTCTTTTTGGAGGGGTTTTATGAAGTCTTTTGGTCTTTTTGCTCTTATATTCGGCTTTACTGTCTTAACCCAGGCCCAAACACGCCTTGTTCAGGGCGATAATCTTCAAGAAGTCAGCCTAGAGCTTGCTTTGTCCAAGGTTCAACCCGGATCCGTCGTTGTGGTTGGCGAAAACCATGGGTTTAAGAACCACCAGTCGCAGCAGTTGCAAGTAATGCAGGCCCTGCGAAATCGCGGATTAAAAGTCGCTGTCGGTATGGAGTTTTTCTATTTTCCTAACCAAGCTCAGCTTGACGACTACCGTGCAGGGTTAGTTGCTGAAGCCGATTTTTTAAAAGCTATCAACTGGGGGAGCCCATCCTTTGATTTCTATCGTGATCAGGTATTGTTTCCACTGGCCACAGAGGGGGCTAAAACCATCGCATTGAATGCTCCCAGTAGTTTGACTCGCAAAATATCTAAAGGTGGTTTGGCTTCATTGAGCGCAGAAGATCGTGATTTGCTGCCGCCCAAATTTCAGTTGGGCAACAGCCTATACAAAGAACGCTTCATGAACGCCATGGGAAACCATTTTCCAAATCCTAGTGTTGCCGAAAATTACTTTGCTGCCCAATCAACTTGGGACGACACCATGGCCTGGTCTGCGACCGAGTACTTAAAAGCGTACAATAATCAAGTCATGGTCATTGTCGTCGGAGAATTTCATTCGCAATATGGCGGGGGCTTGCCAGATCGTATAAAAGCTCGTGCCGAGTTTCCAGTGCTGACAATTTCGCAATTCAATACGGATGGGCTCACTGAACAAGAGGTCATTCAAGAGATTTCGCCAGCCCTCAAGTACGGGCCTCGCGCCGATTTTATATGGACAGGACCTGCCCAATAGTTTCGGACTTAGGTCAAGATGTACAAAATCGTTTGTTCTTAAGTCCCTCGGTTCATAGAATAAAGAAACGAGGGATATCATGTTTCCACCAGATACCAGAATTCTAGTTATAGATGATATGCAAACCATTCGCGACTTGGTGAAGTCTCAGCTTCGAAGCATGGGCTTTGGCAGCATCGCCGAAGCCGGCGATGGCGAAGATGGGCTGCAGCACCTGATCAAGTACAATACTGCAAAACAACACATACAGTTGGTAATTTCCGATTGGAATATGCCTAAGATGAGTGGTTTGGAACTGCTCAAACAAGTGCGCGCCAATCCAGAATTTGCGACTTTACCTTTTATGCTGCTGACGTCCGAGGCCGAACGCGACCAGGTGACCGAAGCTGTGTTAGCTGGTGTGTCTCAGTATGTGGTGAAACCTTTTTCAGCTAAAATTTTCGAAGATAAGTTAAAAACTGTTTGGGCTAAGCACAACAAATAATCTATGCGGCTAACCTAGGCTGCTTTTTTATTTTTTTCTGGAATATTTAAAAGATAGGGGACGCTCACGATGAGTTCTGTGCCCTGACCGACTATCGAGTTTACAAACACCTGACCACCCAGTTGTTTAGCCGCCATTTTAATGGCGTCCATTCCAACACCGCGACCAGAAGTTTCGCTGACAACTTCACGTGTTGAAAACTGACTATCAAAGATGTGTTGGATCACTTGTTCATCAGACTCATGTTTGACAACAGGATTGTTTTTTTCAAGCATTGCTCGAATCTTTGCGGGGTCAATTCCAAGCCCGTTATCGATGATGCGAATCTTGAGTTCGCTCTCTTGATTCGAAAGTTCGAAGTGCACATCAATCTGTCCATCGCGCTGTTTATCCAGGCCATGATCTACAGAATTTCGAAAAGCATGAACAAAGGTAGCAAACAAGTGGGAATAGGCTTCTGATAAAACCGGGATCTCTGAATTATGAAATCGCACAGCAGATAAATTCTTACCTTCGCTTGCGGCTAAGCGAAAAGAAAAATCTTTGTAAGGCTCGAAAAATGATCCAACGGGTTCCATCATGAGGTCTGCAACCACTAACGTTGCGATCTCATGACCATGGGGCGAATTTTGGATTTTTGAAACAAGCGCATTCAGCTTAGAATACGGAACATCAATCTGGCGATCAAAACTCAAGGTGCCTGCTCCAAGTATTTCTTTGGCCTCTGATTGGAAGCCATTGAATGCATTTTCAATGGCTTCGCAAAATTTTTTGAAAAGAAAAATATTTTCAGGGCTCGGGGATTTTTTCAAAACAATGATCTGATCTTCGGCTTGATGACAGGCTTCGGTCATCTCTTGGATTGAAAAGCTAGCAGCTCCACCTTTGAGGGTGTGTAGATAACGATAGACCGCTTCAAAATCCATGGATTTTTTGTTGATTTCATTTTGTAAATCATGAAGCAATGACTCACAGTCATGAACAAGGCGAGAGATCTCTTTTTTGCTTTTAACTAAATGGATAATTAGTTTAGCTTTTTCTTTTTCTTTTTCCGCTTGAAGTTTTGCCTCGACGAGTGAAGTTATATCTGAAGCAACAACAACGATGCCTTCGAGCTCAGACTTGTCTGAGCGCAAGGGGAAGTACTCTAAAGAAATATTTTTTTGTGCTGAATGGGCAAAAGTGGGTGGGCCAAGTGGTGCCAGGTCCTCGAACGGTAGCATCTCTGAAAAAAGAGTGAACATCCATTTTTTGAAGCCATCGACTTTTTCTGCTTGTACCTTTAAAACATCCCAGATCATTTTTCCAGCTGGAATGCTTTCAATGGTGTCACGGCATGCTTTTGAATTGATTTCCAGGCACAGGCCGTTCTTGTCAAAAACAAAGAATCCCTGTCCCAAACTGTCCAAAAGTGCTTTCATCATTTGATTTAATTTTGATAGTTCGTAGGTACGAGCGGCCACTTTGGTTTCGAGATTTTTAGAATAATCTTGAAGTTGTTCTTTCGCTTGCTCAAGATCACGAATCACATCTTCTTTTTTCTCTAGCTCGGCACGATATTTTTTCTGCAGGCGTTCTTCGAGTGTTACATCGCGAACAAAGACGATCCAGTTAGCTTCGCCAGTTGGGCTTGATATCGGTTGCAGAGCTATTTGAACTTTTCCACGTGCACCGGCGGTGTTGCTGAATTCGAGTTCTTTATAAGGTTGTGGATCGATCACTGCGAGCAAGTTTTGAATGGACTCAAGAGGCTCGCTAAATGTGATAATATGTTCAAAATTTAAACCGCGGGTAATTTTGCGAGCGGTGATTCCTGTCAGTAAGGCTGCTGTTTCGTTGCAATAGACCACTTTTTGTTCTGCGTTTAGAACAAAAACCGGTTCTAACAGAGTGTCGAATAAGGAATAGGGCAGGCTCACTTGACGAAAATCTCATTCTTCTTTTGGAAAAGAATGAATTCCCGTTGTGGCGACCAGTCAGACTCAGATTTACTTTCTAGCGACATAGCGCGCACTCTCCAAAAGATTTTACCTGTTGGTATTTGATTGCTAATAAGGAAGCGATTGTCAGCAACTGATTTTGTTACCAAAACTTTTGAAAAGTCAGGTGTGTTGGAAATTTCAATAGCATAGGATTGGGCGCCATCAACAGATTTCCACTCAAGCCAAACATAAGGTGTGGCTTCTTTTTGCAAAAAGATTGAAGCCTTATCAAAGGGTTCATTCAAAATCGGTGTTGTTAGAGGATTCTGATATGCATAAAGTGCTAGTTCTTTATTTGAATATTCGCTCATATCCATGTTGGATTCGTCCACTGCTTTTACGCGAATGTGATACATACCAACTGTTGGCAATTTGATTTTTCCGACGGTTGATGTGAACTGAAGCTGTTTCGGGTTTGAGAAATTTTCATCCTGATCGTATTGAAGTAAATAAGACTTTGCGAATGGAACTTCACTCCACGTCACTTTAATATCTTTTGGCGGAGGCGTTTCTTTACCGCGTACTTGAATTGGCGCAATGCTGCTTAGAACGGGGCTGCCTGATATCACACCCACTTCACCAGTTTCAGAAGGTCCACTGGTAAGTCCACTGGCAGTTATGCTATAGACGCGGTAATAGTATTTACCAGGGCGGTATTGTGACCACGCTGCTTTTGTGTTGTTCACGTCAAACTCAGTGGTGTCAGTGAATTCTTTATTCTTGGCAATTTGTAAACGATATTTGGGAATGTTCGCAACGGGTTTCCAGGCCATCACTGGTCCAGCTATGGCTGCTGGAGTGCGGTCGTTTTTCTTAGGAACTTTGAAATAAACTTTGCTAGAAACTAAAACCGGCGGCACCGGTGGCAGCTCTTTAGTGGCAACTAAGTTAAAAGTAAAAGAAACGGGTTTAGACCACTGAGAGCTGATTTTTTTATCAGGAAAAACACCCAATACGCGAGTATGATATGTGCCACTCGGTAGATTTGGAGTCATCGAATCTTTCGCAGGTGTGACGATGTCTTTGAGAACCTCTTTAAAGTCTGCATCTTTTGAAATTTGAACTCGATATTGTGTGTATTCGTTAAATGAATTCCAGGTTATTTTAGTGTTGTTCAATAATTCTTCTGGTTTTCCCGGTAATTCTAGGTTGATCACGGCCTGGGGTTGTGGGGATGTGATTTCTGGTGATTTAAATGCACTCACACTAAAATCACGCACTTCTGAGTTGACCGCTACAGTGCCATCTTTTTTAAATGCAACGACTTGCCAATAATATTTTCCACCGGGAAGATCTTTGGTGATATTTACCTTTTGGTTTTTTGTAGTGTCTTGTGAAATCAAATTTGAAAAGTTTGGATCTTTTGCAACTTTAATTTCATACTTAGCAATAACGCTGTTGCCTTTCCATTGTAGTGGAACAGTTTCAGCATCGCTGAATTTTGAAATAGTTGTTCCTGCAGGTGTAATGAGCTCTAGTTTTGGGCTCATTACTGCAAGTACTTTCTTAAGCGCAACTTCTTTGCCTGACTTTGTCGAAACCGAAGCATTACCAGATATCAAATTGACATCCACTTTGCCTGCGTTGGATTTGTTGAATTGAATTTTAGAGTTGTCGCCTTTTAAGTTGAATTCTTCTTCACCGGACTGAACTGTTAGTTCCGAACCTTTGGCTAGTTGACCTACCATGTTACCATAGCTCAGGTTCAAGTTCATTTGACCATTGCGACTAGTACTAATTGTTACTAGAGAGTTTGGTTGAATTTCAATCACGCTGCCGTCGGCAAGAGTGATCTCGGCATTAGACTCGCTACCGGTGTAGATACTATCTTCTTGGAAGACGAAGTCTTTTTTATTCGCTGGTAGCCAGCTAAAATTTTGATTACTTTTGCGTCGAACATCATTTTCAGAGAACGAGATGTCTCCGATTGAGTTCTTATTGGATTGTGACTCTTGTTTAAAAAGAAAAGAATCATCGTATAAAAGATACGAAAACAACACCAGCACGATACTGACGATAATAAGTATTCCTTTTTCTGTTCTTCCAAGTTTAGACATTAGGGTATCTCCAAAGGTCTTCTCGGCAGTTTAACAAAATAGATTATAGACCTTGGGCCAAGATTTCTTTAAGAAGCTACACAGCCGGAGGCAAAATAGGCATACTGAACCAGTGAAAAAACGTGGATTATCAATAAGATATAAAATTCTATTACTATTAACGACAATACCTTTAATTATGCTGTCTGTTTATCTTTTTCTGGCATTACAGATTTTTGAAAAAGATAAAGTGGCCTATGTTTTTGATTCATCTAGTAATGTTTCAGGTGCAATGGCGTCTCAAATTAAGACTCAACTGGATTCGGTGCTCATAACAACAAAACCAATCTTTCAAGATTACTTGAATCAGCGCTCGTTTTCGTCTTTATCCCAATCTGTTTTCGGCAACGACCCAGCCCTTGATGCTGTTATTGCCATAAGGGCCGATTCTACCGGTCGCTACCAGTATTCGGCTGAGCTGAAAAAAACCGATCAAACAATTTCTGAAATTACATCCACTCTAGGGCCAAAGTTGCAGACCTATATTTCTGAGGCCTATGCAAATGGACGTATTGTACGTGCACCTTTTGCTGACAATCGTGTCTTGATTTTTGAAAAAGTGGGTAGTGGCGCAGATATTACGGTCTTTTTGGTCTCTTTACGTATGAATGAAATTGCCGATAATTTTAAAATGAGTACGGCACAAAAAATGTATTTAACAACATCGAATGGAACAATTCTATTTGGACCCGAGAACTCTTCGGGCCAATTGTTGCGCAATTTTTTCGATATTTCATTTTTAAAATCCACGAATTCACAAATCGCACAAGGGGCAGAGACCACCAAAGACACGCAGGGGACAGAATTGTTAGTTTCTTTTTCGCGTGCAGGTTTTTCTGACTTATTTGTGGTTTCGGCGGTTTCAAAAGATAAAGCCCTGAGCGCTATGCAGCTGTTGATTCGTAAATCTTTAATTTTCTTTGTTATCTTAATTTGTATTACAGCAATCATAAGTCTATTTGCTTCTAGTTCTTTGACAGCTGCATTGACTTCATTATTCGATGCCACCGGAAAAGTTTCTGAAGGCGATTTTAATATTCGTGTTAAAGTGTCGTCCAATGATGAGGTGGGTGCACTAGCTGAAAATTTTAACACCATGGCAGCTGAAGTTTCGCGTTTGCTTGAGCAGACTGCTGAAAAAGCACGTATGCAATCAGAGTTACAAACCGCAAAAATGGTACAAGAAACATTGTTTCCCGAACCACAAATTAAACTAGGTCCCTTAGAAATCGCTGGCTTTTACGAGCCTGCCAGCGAGTGCGGTGGCGATTGGTGGCATTATTGCAAAATGGACAATAAAATATTTTTGTGGATTGGAGATGCCACAGGTCATGGGGCCTCTGCTGCCCTGATAACGAGCGCTGCAAAGTCGGCTTCAACGATCATTGAAAACCTCAGTGTAAGCCCTGCAAAGGCCATGGAACTACTCAATACTTCAATTTATGATGTATCTAAAGGGCGTATTATGATGACGTTCTTTTTGGCTGCTCTTGATCCAAAGACCGGTATTATGACCTATTGCAATGCTTCTCACGAGGCCCCTTTCTTGATGAAAGAAGGCGTCGACCCTTTGAAAAAGAAGGATCTTTTGCCGTTGAATGAAGTGAATAACCCGCGTCTAGGGCAAGCTCGAGATACCAAGTACGATGAAACCACAATTCAGCTGCAGGCCGGAGATGGCGTATTCTTTTATACGGATGGCATTCCAGATATCCAAAATCAAAACAAGGATTCTTGGGGTGAGCGCGAATTTTTAAAAAACTTAGTGATTGCTAATAAAGACCGTCCGGCAGCGAGCGAGTCTATAGCACGCTTTGTGGCAAGCTTTCAAGAGCATCGCCAAGGTGCCTCGTTGATTGATGACGTGACCTTTTTTATGGTGAAATATGATGGAGAGGGATTGAATGTCTAAATTTGATGTAAAAACACAAAGCTCAGGTGATAAACTTACTTTACAACTAGCGGGTACCATTGATGAGGACGCTGATTTTTCTAAAGTCGTTATCGCTGGTACGCCACAAGTCGAAGTGGATTTAGAGCAGCTGAAAAGCATTAATTCCTGCGGAATTCGTGAGTGGATTAAGTGGATAAGTCAGGCAAATAGCGCAAAAATCAGCCTGGTGAATTGCCCCAAGGTCATTGTAGATCAAATAAATATGGTAGATGGTTTTTTACCGACCAATGGCAAGGTGCTGTCGTTTTATGTTCCATATTACAATGATGATGCGGGTTCAGAAAAAAACGTGTTGTTTCGATACGGCAGTGAGTTCAGCGATGATGGGGTCGCATCACCTGCAGAAGTCAAAGACGACGAAGGCAATGTGATGGAAGTCGATGTTATTGAAGCTAAGTATTTTAAATTCCTCAATCGCAAATAAGAATCAAGGACATAGGTCTAGCTTTGTGGGCCTTTCCTTTAAAAATCATATAATTAAACCGATACAAGATCTGTGGAAGATGCTAAAACTAAGATCTTAATTTTAGAGGACGACGAGACAGTCGGCACGGCTTTGAAAGAAGCTTTCGCCCGCGCTGGTTACAACGTCACTCTATGCACGCGTCCCGACGATGCCATGCAAGTTCTACAATCGAAGCGCATAGAGTTCTTATTTTGCGATTGTATGCTGCCACAAATGACCGGCGTTGATTTCACAATGCGTGTTCGTCAAAATATGCCGGGCAGCGCGTTTAAAGTTGTTTTGATGAGCGGTATCTACACTGATAATTCGTTCATTCAAGAATCCGTTGAAAAAACACAGGCTTTGGCATTTCTAAAAAAGCCATTCAATGTCCAAGATGCTCTGAAGCTTATAAAAAAAGAAGAAGCTCCTAAGCGTGAAGATTCAAGCACGCGTAAATTATTGTATCAAATGTTTTCAAATCCAGATGTCACAAACCGACAAAAACGCAAAGTGATCGAATCAGTTGAAGAGGTCAGTGGTTTTGATTTGCCATTTATCTATTCAATGTTGGTCGAAACCAAGAGCTCGGGTTTTTTAAATATCTATCATGCCGCAGGTGCTGTATCCGGCATCACATTTTGCGAAGGCAATATCGTAAATGTGGATATAGAAGATAAAACCACCTATCTAGGCGAGATGCTCATTCAGAGCGGATATGCATTGCCCGAAGTTGTTCAGGCCGCTTTGCGTGATAAATCCAATCGTCGTTTGGGGAATTATCTTATCCAGGCGAATCAGCTAAGTCCCCACGCATTCGATTTGATTCTAGCCGAACAGATGAATATTCGAATTTCTCGTACGATCACAGATGAAAAAATTCGCATCAGCTTTGCCAGCACTGAAGTTGAAATGATAAGTCCATACATTGATTCTGAATCATTGCTTGCATATCTGCATGATTGGATTGCATCAAAATTAAGTATAAATTGGTTAAAAAGTTTATATCTAATGTGGGCGGGATATATTTTAGTTCCGGGGCCTGCTTTTAGTAAAGAGCATCCAGCACTTTCGGCAGCACTGTTAAAAGCGTTGGACGGGTTTACAGATAAAGTTGAAATGCGCATGACTTTGCAGCAGATATTGTCAATTCCAGGTTACAACGAAAAAGCTGTGTTCAAAGCCGTCCATTTTTTGTTAACTCGTGGACTCGTGGTTTTCGAACGTAAAACTTCTTTTTCATCTGAGGGCGAGCAACTTCAGGCTATCAAAAAAATAAACTCTGAAGTTCAAGGCCTCAATAATTTTGCCATGGTCGACTATATGGAATCCCGCACTTTGGGTTCTGGTGATGCAAAATTAGTTTGCAATGAATTCATCACACTTTTAGGAGAGATGCCCACAGATAATGCTTCTGAGGCATTCAAACTTTGGACGCAAATCAAAGACAAAGCAGAACTTGCCGTCAGTTCGACCTCTGATCGTAAGCAGCACGCCGAATTCAAAGAGGCCTCGGCACGCACCGAGGCAGAATGTAAGCTCAAGGCCACTCGTTTGATGGAAGAAGTGAAGCAGGCATTGCAGCTAACTCAATATACCAAAGCTTTAAATTTGCTCAATCAAGTGAACCAATTGAATCCACAGATTCAACAGCTGCATATTTTCACTGCCTGGGTAAGATTAGGCTTAGTTGATGTTACAAAAAAAGCAATACAACTAAAAGAAATAGAACTTGAAATGATGCAAATACCACCAGACGAGCGTTACGATGCGCTTTTTCCATTCGTATTAGGTTTATTTAGTAAAGTGAAGGGCGATTTAGTTGGCGCAAAAAAATCATTTCAAAAAAGCACAGCCATGGATCCAACACTTATTGTAGCCCGCCGAGAGCTTAGTCTCATGGAAGCCCAAAACAAAAAACAAGACATCCTACGCATGGACCTAAAAGTACTAGTATCCGATTTCTTCAAGAAAAAAGCGTAATTTTAAAAAAATAGAAATTTTTATTCTTTCGTGGACGCCAGTAAGTTTCTTACAGCTGTGATGGGCACAATAAGCTAGAGTGGCCATCAGTGAGCCTTTCTGAATCGTGTGATTCAGAACAAAGTAAATGATACAAATTATTATTTTTATAGGATTGAAATATCGATTCTAGGCAAACCACAAAAATCAAACAACTAAAAAATTCGAGCACAAACTTCCTCTGCTACCTAACCAAGAGTAGAGGGGCGCGTGTGACTAAAAGTTGTAAGAGAGGCCGAAGTTTAGCCCGATCTGCATGCTCTCTTTCGCCGCCGCCGGATCAAATTTGAATTGTTGCAATCCAAGTCCATAGTTGAACGAAAGCGATGAGTTGATGGGGCGATAGGCAATTAGATCGGCTGCATAGGCTTGTTTGATTTTTACTGTGCTGCCAGAAGAACCCAAAAAATATTTTAAGTGCAGTTGATACCAACTCAGCCAGTTGTTCCAGCTTGAAGAAACCTTTTGGTGAGTGAAAAGTCCAACGCCGGGGATACTCAAAGAAACTGTTTCTGCTTTGACAGATTGATAACTGAGGCTTGTACCCCAAGTTTCGTCTTCCATATAGAAGCCCGGGTTAAAACGATAAAGCAAATCAGCTGTTGTCATGTCTACCTTTGCTTCGCCAGTTTTTGTTGTTAAATGCATTTGGTGATCTAAGTTCAGCCCCCAGTGTAGAGACCCTACACTAAGCCACCAAGTAAAGTGGGCACCGCTATAGGCAATGCTTGAGGGATTATAGTAGTTCAGATTCAAGCCTAGCTCGTATGGTGTTCCACGAAAAATATCCTGGCTAGCGATGGTTTGTTTGGTATCTGTTTTTAAAAGTAGATAACGACGGACTTTGGCTTCGGTCGGGATGTTTTCAATATTCCAGCGAATATGCTCTAAGGATGCAGTTTCAACATTTGAGTTTTTATCAAGTGCTCGAGGTGTCGCATTTTTAGGAGCATAAATATTGAGGCTGATGCTAGATCCATAGGTTCGCGTGCTTGCGCTGGCTTCGATGAATGCGCGATCTTTTTCAGTCGGGAGCGCGCCCTTCACTAAAAGTTCTTGGCGCATAGGTATGTCGCCATCGCCATTAACATAAATATAAGGCCGAGCAATATCAAGTTTTGCCTGCCAATTAGTTGGTGAAACTCTTGTGACTAAGTTTTCGTCGACAGGCTTTGCGCCCGAGGCCGTCAGCAGCAAAAATTTGCCATCATCCGAGGCAACAACATCTTTCAGATCAATATCTTTTCGTCGTGTCTGAATTTCGAGAGACGAGCCACTGCTAGCAAAAGCTTTCAAATATATTTTTTCACGTGCGCTATTAAGAAAAACATATCCCTGATTGCCGACGACTTGCCCGTTGATTTCAACCTGAGAAGTCTTTTTGTTTTCGCCACGGGCTTTCACTATGAGGGGGCCGCTTTGATGGCTTAAAAACAATTCCTGCGAGCAAAGATAAATACGCGTTTCAAAATCTTGTCTGTAAACGCAAAAAGACATAAATGGCGAATATTTCATATCTTCAACTTGGTCGGTAGAAATGTTGATAGTGTATTCGGCACTTTCAGATCGTTGGTTGGCGCTAAAATCCTTGTCGATTCTTTGATTCAAAATGGCTTTGCCCACATTGTTTTTTACAACCAAGCTGCCTTCACGAAGTAAGCCTGCGGGCCAGTGAAAAGTCAGTTGATATTGTTTATTGGCCTGTTCAGAAATCTGAAAGTTCAATTTACTTTGATCGATCAGAATATCACCCAGGCGAATGCTGCCATCTTCGAGCAAGGCGTATTCAAAACGTTGCGGGAGCACTTGAACATTGTTTTTATCCGCTTGAAAATACAGCGGTTTCAATTGGCTCAAATCAGGTTTTGCAAATACGAGGCAGGGCAAAAGCAATACCGAGAAGACGGCTGTAAATTTCATATGTGCTTTCCTTGTTTCTGAGTGATTTGGTGAACTTCTTCAACGGCCTGATTGGCCATAATGGCACGAATAACGGCCAATGATGTGGTCATTTTAGATAAAAAATCTGAGTTTTGTGAAATCACCACGCGACGGGGGTGGCCTTCCCAAGCTTTTTTAATTTTAAAGTTCAGGCTTTCAGCTTCTTGGTGGGTTTCGGTGCGAATCGGATTGGTTGAGTCATAAAAATCTGTGTCAGCCGTATCTAGGTGGATGACCCAATCGTAGCGTGCCCACTCTTTTTCTTTGCTAGAGTCGATGGCTTTAAAAAAATCAGCTTCATCATGGGGCCAATAGGCGATGCTATCCAACGAGCCACGATCACAAACTAATAAAGGCTTTTGAGTTTCGATATTGATGAGTGCTTCAAGTTCACGCTGTGTGTGATAAATTGCTTTCTGAGCATGGATTTGTCCGTTGGCGTCTTTGAATCGTGGAAATCCGCCACGGTAAAGAATGCTTGCGGCCTCTGGAACAATGGCGCACTTTTGCCCGAGTTCACTTTTAAGAGCGTCTATCAATGTTGTTTTGCCCCCAGAGGGGCCGCCGGTCACGGCAATCTTTGTCGTGTTCATGTGTACATAGTGTATTGTAAATGTGCAAAGGGTCAAAGCAGATATCTAAGTTTAAACGCTATGCGAGACAGTAACTGCACCCACCAAGAATTAGATTTTAATTTTTGCTCTGTGAGCAAAGCACTGTTCGTCAGATCTAACTCCCACTGTTGCAAAAGGTTGTTGCGATCCTTTGGATCGTTCAGGACGGCTTCGACTTCTAAGTCATGCAATAAAGAGCGGTGGTTTAAATTCAAAGAAC
>JANNCH010000588.1:0-3341 GCA_031386315.1 Pseudobdellovibrionaceae bacterium | reverse complement strand
AATGCAAAAGCTTGGCCGTAGAGATCTTCAGGCTTTGCCACTGGTTTTAAATTTTCATCCACACCGTGATAAAAAGCACCCGAGCTTTGCGAGTAATTTTTAAGAATAAAATCGATGCCGTGCTGAATTGCAGCGCGACCTTTATCATTAGAGATAATTCCTAAATTCATTGCTATATGAGTGCTGAAAATTTGTCGGGCTTGAACCATCACACGTCTTGGACTTGCTGTGGGTTCACCTTGCAGAGTGAGATTCTCATAGAAACCACCGCGCTGCCAATCAATGCCCTTTTCTAACCAGAGGGGGCAAGCACTTTCAGACAACCACTCTTTTGTTTTTTCAATGCTCATATATTCCTCGCCGGTACTATTTACTTAAAGCATATCTCTGCTTAAAAAGAAATGGCACCCACACACAGCGGATAATGCAGCGAGTGACGACAACCATGTTGTGAGTAAGGTCGAACCGGCTTAAGTTTATTAAGACTATTGACGCTTATTGATTAATCCAAATATCTGGTACATCTGTGGCTTTTAGGTCTTCTTTACCTAAACTTTTCAAACCCCAGTTGTCTTCGATCATCTTAAGCAGGCTGTAGTGGTTAAGCAGATCCGAAACATCCTGACGAATGACATTTGGACCAATAATATTGGTATAAATTTGATTTCTTGGACTTCCACCATTTTCATCAAATGTTGTGATAACTACAGTGTCTTTCATAAAATTCGAATCCGCAAAATAAGGTCCAAATTTTTTCGCATACCACTTGTCTGCAAATGCAACGCCCGTATCATGACCATCATTTTTTATGTTCGGTACATAAAAAACATAATTAGGCAATGAACCACTAGCAGTATCTTTGTCAAACTCAACGGCATTAACAATTTGAGCACAACGAGTCGGTGATTTTTGAATATTTACAAAACTTATAAACGGATTATGTTTACGTGCGTAAGGTCCTTTTGAAGAACCTAAAAAACAATTCCCTGGATAATCTTCAGCGTATACTTTCCATGTTAAACCTTGCTCTTCTAACAAATCCGCAATGTGTGAAATGTTGAGATCTACATTTCCATCACCTTTAACGCCCGCAAGAGAGCCTGCAGTCAAAGCAATGTAATTAGCTTGTGACGGATGGGTTTCGGCAACAAAATTTGTAAAGTGCGTACCCTTTTGCGACAAAGCCTTAAAAAAGGGCTGCTGTATGGTCGCCGCAAAATTCGTATTTTCAAAAAGTACGAATATCGCCCGATCAAAATGACGTCCGACAGGAGGCGCCGCTGATGCCGCCAAAGCACAAAAAACCATGGATACAATTGTAGAAATAGAACGTGTAAACATACACACCTTTCAATTAAGAGATTGTTCTCTTAATTGAAAGCCTAGACCTTTATTTTTACTCATTCAATACAATGGAATAATGCAATAGGCCTACTAACGCAGTGGCCATATTTTATCTTATTATGGCTTTAGACGTACATAGAAACGCTTTTTTGCAATGGGATCTTTCGAATTGCCATTCTCAAAGACTTTTAAATACACATAATCATTGCAACCACCGTCATCACGATTCGCGAACTCGCAGGCCGTTGTTTCAGCAGTGACTGGAATCTCAAATGTTTGGTTTGATGCCGCGACATTCAGAATTAATGGCTCACCTGCTTCATTCTTCCACTTGATAGCCCCTTGAAGAGCACCACCCGCATAATCAACTCGCAGGCTTAATGGATATTTAAATGCATGTTCGGTGCCATCTTTAATAGTGACCTGAAGTTTGTGAGTAACTTCACTGGAACCTATTTTTTCAACTATTGAATTTTCACGCGATCCCGCAGTGTCGCTGCCAAGCTCTTTTCCGTCCGCTAAGATCGTAAACTGCGCCGGAGTCGCTGAAGCACTCGCGTAGTTTCTAGATTTCAACGCCGTCGTGATAATATCTTTCAACTCAAAAGGCGAACGAATAGCTCCGTGACCTAATTGATCCGCAAAAAGTAAATGGTCAAACCACTCATTTGCGTTCAGTTGAGGATGATTGCGAGTGTAGCGCATGGCTTCTAACACTAAATCTGCGACTTTGTGGATACCAGCCAGCCCCCACTTTTGAACGGCTGCAACAAGAATACTATTCGTGCTGCCACCGTAGGCCTCGCCATCATCATGGACTTCGTTGGTTAGGTAAAATCCCGTGCTGTTGAAAATACGCATGCTATCTTTACCCGCAAAGCTTTGTCCGGCAGTTACTTTTTCTACAATAATCTGTGCAATAAAATCAGCCATTCCTTCGCTGAGTCCGCCGGTATCTGCCAGACGCAAGTAGGGCCCCATCATGCGATCCATGACTCCATGACCCAGTTCATGCCAGATAGTTGTATTATCTCGCGCCATATTTTGCTGATCCGCAGAGTACGTTGTGAAATTGATTGTATCATCGTGATAGAATGCATTGTCGCATGATGAGATATCTGTATTGTAAAGGTAGGCATGAAAAGCGCGCGTTGAAAGCTCGGGGTCTGAAAAGCCTAGCTCTTGCAATGATGTCATCAATGTATCGACAGCATAGTAAACTTGCACTTCATCAAATCCATCGTTGAGATACTCTACGGGATTATGCTGCGGCAAACGACGTACAGGTCGCAAAAATGCCGAATTGATATCCGTGAAAGATCGCCCTAAATAGGTGTCTATCATCTTAATTTGGTAGTCACCCTCACCGGATGGAAGCTTTACCACCTCACCGTCATACAAAGGATGAACAGAAGGACTTAAAGAGACTTTAATACCTGGCAATAACAATGCCGAGGGGTGAATTTGCACTGTCGCATACTTTCCGATTAAATAAAAATGATCGGTGGAATCTGGAGTATTGGCTAAATCAGGCAGAAGCTCAGTCATACTGTTCAAGGTTGCAAACAACCAATCGCCTGACCAATAACCTTGCGCACGACCCTCGGCTGTTGAAGCCTTCCAAGGATCGTATTTTGAGTATGAAAAAGTTTTATTTCTTAGCAAGCGAAAGGGGTCATTGGATCCGTCTTTTCGAAAAGCTAAAAGATTTTTTAAATTCACCGGCACTAAACTCTGAGCCTGCAATGCAGGGGTTTCTTCATAAATTGGAAATACTCGGGCCGGGATTTCATGGCGTGGAAATTCTTTATAGCGATGTAAGATAATTTTTCGAGTGAGGTAAGACACTTGAATTTGATGAACCCCGCGCACACCATCCACGTAGATTTCTTTGACTAGATCTTGGTTTACCCAAATATCTTGGCTTCGAATCTTAACTGCTTTTGGATCGTCATGATTTTTCAAAGCTTGGCGTACATAAAAATTTATATTCAAGG
>JANNCH010000557.1:0-12537 GCA_031386315.1 Pseudobdellovibrionaceae bacterium | reverse complement strand
CATATCGACGACTTGGTTGCGAAAAACATTCAACTTCACGACATAAGACAAGCATCAGCCAAGCATTCGACACAATCCATCAGCTTAAAAAGATAGAAAAACAGAATTTGTCACCACCCGTGACTTCTTTCATAGCCCCTACGCCGGGTTCATTTGAGCTTAATCTGATGGGCTTTTTTCGCTGGCACCACAAGTGCTTTACAGGTTCACAGATTCTTCACTGGCTCTACAACAAAATAAAAAAAGGACCTTGCCCATGAATACATTTAAAAGACTTTTGATTCTGGTGACGATCATTGCTGGAGCTTTTAGCTTCGTTTCTATTGCTCATGCCGGTGGTTACAAAGCCCATGCGACCAGCTACTACCCGGACAGTAGCCAAATGGAAGGCGGCTTCAAGGACCGCATTGGTAAAAAACTTTACACTCTACAATCTTATTTAAACGGCAAAGCACCCTATGTATCTGTTGCGATGGATTCAAGAGCTTTTGCCTATGGTACAAAATTGCAAATCCCTGAGCTTGATAAATACTATGGTAAACAAATAGAGTTTCGTGTAGTTGATACGGGCGGACGTTTCAAAGGAAAAGGCAAATCACGCATTGATATTTGTACATCTAATTACAAATCAAGCATTAACCCAATGGTAAACCGAACTTTAACACTGGTACAACTTCACTAACGTCCAGACTAACAGAACTTATGTAATTTGATACAGGGCCGGTTTGCGGCCCTGTCGATTTCTAAAAAGCGCGAAGTTCGCACTTTTTAGTTCTAGAAATTGCTAATTTTATCAACTAATTCAGGGTAATCCACAAAAGGATTTCTGTTTCCCTGAATCTTTTGAACATCATCATTTCGCTGAATTTCATTTTCATCAACGATGTCTTCTTTGCTCCACTTTCGCAAAACAACTTCTTGTTCAGCATCAATTTGCATATTGTATCGAGTTGAAAAATAGAAAAGAGCACGGGCCACATTGCCGCGGTGATTTCTTGGTGGCTCAAAAACTTCACCGCTGCGACCATCAATTGATTTGCCAGAGCGTGAAGCAGGGCATTTCAATGGCTTCGCAGTGCTAATGACTTCACCAAATGGATTGTTGCCGCGAATCGAATTGAGTTTATTATCGGTTGGAAACAAATGATGAAGATCTGCTTTCTGCATCCCTTTATTATTGCCACCACCAAAGCGACTTTGTGGCCAAGTATGTTCAGTGTTTAAAATATTTCCGTCAGGAATTTTATTCGGCCCAGGACCGCCGCTACCACCAAAGTCAGCGGTCACTTTGTCTTCGTCACAGTAGACATCATGTACAGCGTAAGTGCCATCGCCGTGATCAATCAACCCCATCACGCCCATTAAAACAACACGAGCACCATCATAGCCCAGTGAAGTATGGACGTAGCAACTACTGCCAGAGCAGCTACTAAGGATACGATCAAAATCGCCCGCTACTTTTTGATGATAACTTTCTAAAATAATTTTAAGATCAGCTTTTAATTTGGTTTCAGAATTACCAGCGGCTAAACCCTGATAAAACTTTTCACCATAATACGTAATCTCGTGGGAAACTGGAGCAGCAAAAACAATCGCCGCAAACAACGATACAAATAAAGACATAGAAATAGAAACAAAACCTATCTTCATGAACCCCTCCATAGACAGACATTCTTGGTGCCTTGTAGAAACGCCGCACCTTATTAGCAGCATATACGGAAAACCTGAGTTCAGTTATTTCTGAATTTTTGGCGAGTTTCAACAAGAATGTACTTATACAATATTGCAGCTAGGCGAAAATGTGAGATTAATCTGTATCAATCACGACAATTTCTTAACAAATCAATTTTTCTGCCCGAAGTCTGGGCAAAATAATTTTATTTCTTAGGAATGAAGCCCATGGCCCGTTCTGTCAGAGCACAGATAGTGAGGCTTGGATTTACACCTAAGTTTGACGAAACTATCGAGCCGTCACAGATCAACATGTTTTTATATCCGAACACTTCGTGACGATGATTCACCACTCCCGTTTCTATTCGGTCACTCATGGGGCAGCCACCCAAAATATGCGCGGTACTGGGTATATTAAAAAGTATTTCAGAACTCATACTCATCGCTGTTCCACCAAAAAGTTCAGCGGCTTTAAATGCAAAATCATTTGCTGCTGGTATAAAGGTGGGAATTCTCAATCCCTCTGTCACCAATGTTTTTGAAAATGGCCAGAACCAATTTCGCTTCCAGCGCATACGAATTTTTCCATCCACTGTTTGCATACACAGAAAAATCACAATTTCTTGCGCCCAACGATGGGGCCAATGCAACCGCACAAACTGAATCGGATGTCGCATTAGCAAACAAAGCAGCCCACGCAACCATAGAAAAATGCGGCCAATCCCAGGAGTACCTCGAGTCATCAAAGTAGTCATCAGAGCCATAAGATTGGCCTGCTGTGTGTACCTAGTTGCCTCTATATGAGTTTTATCATCCACATAGATACCCGACCCAATAGCAATGCCATCGGACATGTTCTCTGCACTGCCAGGAATGCGTACTCCCACTAATGATTCGGAATTCGTGCGAACTTCATCGCCCAAACAATCGCTTAGATTTTTAAGATGACCATTTTCTTTTAACGAAAATAGCAGCTCCATGGTCCCAAGCGCAGAGGCCGAAAAAATTATTTTTTGTGTGCGAAACTGGGGACCTGAAGTGATCACTTGATAGCCAGCGGCGCCATCTTCACTCATTGGAATCACATCTTGCACTTTTGTTTCTGCAAGAACTTGGACTCCATTTTTTTCAGCTAAATATAAATAATTTTTATCAAGCGAATTCTTTGCGTTGTACTGGCAACCTACCATACAACCACCGCAACCTATACAGGTATTACGCGCGGGCCCCGCCCCACCAAAATAGGGATCCGGATACAGCTTACCTCGCTCTTGGGTTTCATCTGCCTGAAAAACACCAACCTGGGTTTTATAAAATGTGTGCCCAACACCCATGGATTCGGCGGTTTCTTTTAAGATGCGATCACTTTTACCAAGAATTCTATTTTCAATCACACCTAACATTTTAGAGGCTGTTTTGTAGTGAGGATCAAGTTCTTGGTGCCAACTGGCAAGCTTTGACCATGCTCCAGATTGAAAGGCCCCTTCTTTGGGGCGCAATAAAGTATTGGCGTAGGTAATTGATCCACCGCCCACCGCACAGCCATGCAGAATAAAGGCATGGCGAAAAATGCGCATCGAAAAAAAACCGCGCCATTTTATGGGCGAAATCCATAGCCAACGCTTGAGATGCCAACTTTTTTTCGGAAACTTTTCAGGCGTCCAGCGCTGCCCCTGCTCAATCACAGCGACTTTGTAGCCTTTCTCACTCAAACGAAAAGCAGAAATGCTGCCACCAAAGCCTGAGCCGACAATGACATAATCAAAATCAAATGGGAGCTGCTGATTGTCCATACAGCAAGGTTAGCTGATTCATGCGAACCTGTGAAGAGCAAATGCTTATGAAACAAGACTATTCTAAAACAGGAAACTTATGATGCACCTGATCCTTGGGGAGCGCATTAAAGTGCCACCACTCATGATCTAGGACTTTAAAGCCCTGAGATTCTAGAATCGTTCTGAGTAACAAACGGTTCTTGTGTTGCTCGACAGTCAGCTCGCCCGTTTGTAAAAATTCATTTTCAAGCCTTGGCTGCGCAAGATCACGAAAGTCATCGAACCCGGTCCCCATGTCTAACTCTGCCCCCGTCTTGGTCTGCAAAGTCAAATCCATGGCCATACCGAAATTGTGCAAAGACCCCGGATGCGGAGCTGCTACATAACTTTGAAAAGCTGTGCCCTCTAAATGCATATAAAATTGGGCCTGGATACTGCGTGGACGTAAGCCATCCCAAATTAAAAATTGCAATTGCGGATGTTGCCTGCACAAGGCTTCGCAGGCTTGATTAAACATTTTAAACGCCAAGGGCGCTAAAAAACAACGTCGAAAGCCTTCGTAAATATTTGAATGCATAAAATTATCATCGCTGGCGTATTTCATGTGAATGCAGACTTCTGAAGACTCTTTCACTTCACAGAAGTTTTTTTCGATCCATTCGATCTGAGTTTCAAACGATGTCATGCTTACTTGCCAGGTATAAAGCGGCTTCCCGTGGGACTAGGGCGCTTGACGCTTTTCTTTTTTTTGTCATTCTTTTTTGGTGCGGGCTCTTCTTCAATAAAAACATCGCCCTCTTGATCGTCATCAAAGTCGTCTTCGTCGAAATCATCATCCTCGTCGACTTGATCATGGGATTTTTTCGCGTGTTTTTTAGGCGCCAATTTTGGATCTACTTTTGAACGCTTGGGGCGCTCGACACGGGGTTTCGCCCTGTCAAAGCATTCCATATCTGAAAACTTAATAAGGCGCACACGAGCGGCCTCGAAAACTTTAAGCCCATCTTCAGTGATGCTTTTAATAACACCCGTAAATCCAAAATGCCCAAGTGCTTTGCCAGCAATGCGATATTTAGTGATTTTATAGTTTTTAGCTTTTAATAATTTATTGAGTTCAGTCACATCTGGGCTACCTGGGTCTTGTGCAAGATCTTGAGCGATGACTTTGATAACGTCTATTTGTTTCATCAAACGATAGTATAATCGCCCCTTACCGATAGCAACGAAAGAAATCGAATTATTGAGCCACCATCATATCTGAAATACACTTTGTATCATTACCGTAGGGGTAAAATGTGCTCGCAGAAGTTGTCAGCACAGCCGTATTTGTTGTTCCAATTTGATCTGGCGCATAGGTGAGCTTTTCAATCTTATAATTTGTCGCAGTGGTCAGTGTATTGATTGTTGATGCTACATAAACCGTACTTTTTTCTGAATCATAGGCCATGGCTGGTATACCAAACAGAAAATAGTTATAAGTCGAACCAAAGACATTTGAATCATACAATTCTTGTGGCGATGAAATAGCCCCCGTCGTTTCGTTAATTGTGTATGCATACAGAGTATTTAAATCTGCCGCATTTGTACTGCCACCGTATGAAACAATCAATTTTTGGTTCACAGAATCATAGAACATAGCCGTTGGAAAGGATGTCGCATTTGGCGCTGCTTGCGCGGCTTTGCAATCTCCGGCGATCGTATAGCCCAATGGCGAAACAACACCAATTCTAGACTGACCAGTGGCAGCGTGTGCATATACGAGCATGCCATTATTTAATTGTGCCAAAGAGGTGATCAAAGTATTTGAAGTTGTGCACGAGCTGACTGGCGCCGCCATTGTCAGCCAAGCATTGGCACCGATTGTCAGACGGTTGGATCCATCTTTGTGCTTTTCTGCCGCGGTTGATCTTGAAATAAGCAAATAGTTATCTGAAAGTTTTATCATGCGTCTAAGTTGTGCACTGAGTGCCGTGGTATTATTCGTGTATGTAATACGAGATCCATAGGGCTTTTTTTCAACTAATTCTATGCGCCGCAATGAAACCGTTGTCGTATTTTCAACGAGCACAAGTATGTGGTCAGCGTCATAATCCACTATGCTAACAGGCGTATCGCCCGCATTTGAGGGGGATGCATAATAATCTGCAATGACGTCCTCTTTGACCCCGGTTTCTAGATTCACACGGTAAACCAAATTTGACGACGTTGTATTCGTAAACGAAGTGAGACCATTTCCAGAGTAGCATGCACCCGTAGCAACATATAAATACCGCGTGGTCGTGGCTGCTTCTTCATTCTTTTTTACTGGCGTGCAGCTAGTCACGACCAATAATAAACTGATAATAAAAACAAACGCTTTCATCTGAACTCCTAAAAATTACCAACCAACTCCGAGAACCAAACTTAATCCGCCCACATCAAACTTTTGCCCTAACAAACTAGCTGTATAGGCGGCGTATTGTGCCTCTGCAAAGATGCTCCACTTACTCATTCCACTGCTTGAAAAAACTTCAGCACCACAGCCGACTGCATATCCACCACCAATGGATTTATCGCTGGCGGCAAGATTTCCCATTTGCTGACTGGCTGCAAAGTTAAGATAACTAAATCCACCCAATCCCGAGACACTAAAATAGACACTCGTATTTGATTTTCGACGAGGGATGATATACAGCTGAGCACCCACTTCAAAATCTACTTGGTACAAACCGAAGGTCAAAGTTCGCTCTGTTGTGCTGTCCAGAAATATCTGACTGCCTTGAGCATTTACAAATCTGGATTTTACAAAGGGTACAAAAAATGACCCATCCATTAGCATGGCGGCCTCTATGCCATAACCCGATTTGGATTCGGCAAATGAAATCCCTTTTTCGCCTGTAAAGTTTTTTTGAAGAACACCCACACGGGTCGTTATAAATCCACCTTCGGCCACCGCTATTTGCGAAAGTAACAGAAGTATAGCAAGACTAAGAACATTTCGGATTTGCACCCGCAAATACCCCGCTACATCTATGCAAACGTTGAATATAACATGTGAAATGCTAAACTTATAAAAGTTTATATTCACAGTGACCTCATTTCCTCAGCATGCGCTGTTAAAGAAACTTTACCAACATTTGATGCAATGTAATGCTGGACTGGCCTCATTTGTTAATTTTTCTTCACCCGGACTGGACCTAAGGCCCCTCGCCAGCATTGAATCGACTTTGCATCTAACTTGAACGTCTTTGTCCAAGCTTCGTGAGTGCCGTTTCGGCCACGACGAATGGATTACTTGCAAAAAATGAATGATTCAATTCTTTAGAATTTACGGTTTCGGGATAAATGTCAGCCGATTGAAGATGAGCATACGATTGTTGGCAGGCATTTCGTAGTCTTTTACAAACTCAAACCCCTGCTTGATCATAGCTTTATGAACATCTTCAAAAGAACGAATACCACTTTGTGGATCATGGCTCTTGAGCCACTGATCAAATTCATCATTGCTGGGTGCTGTGAATTTGCCTTCATAGTTAAAGGGTCCATAGATAATGACCTTGGCATTTTTCTGCAAACGATTACCTAGCTGCTTTATTAAAGTTTTACATTCTTTCCAGTGCATGATGTGAAAAGTGTTGGCTGTGAAAACCAAATCCACATGCAAACGTGGGAAGTCATCTTTGCCAACTTCAAAAACAAAAGATGGACGGATGTTTGAAACGCCGCTTTCTTCAATCCGACGATTCATGGCAGGCAAAACAGATTTGCGATCTGAACATGTCCACTCAATGTGCGGAAAAAAGGGTGCTAAAAACACAGCGTGCTGCCCAGTTCCCGAGCCGATTTCGAGCAAACGACGATTTTGTGGGCCAATAATTTCACGCAAAACTTTAAGGATAGATTCTTTGTTTTTTTCGCAGGCTTCACTGAATGATTTTTCCACGGGGATCCTTTGGCTAGGGTTCAATTTAGTTCACTTCTAGGCACTTTGGCTAGTCTCAACTTAAGTTTCCACTTTGAACAGCATCGAAATCACAGAATTTGGATGCCAGCTATTCCATTTCGTGGTTAGGTAATCAGATGAGTTTTATTAAAGCAAACAAAGTTTCTATCTTCAGAAAAGTCGCGCTATCCACTTGGAATAGTGGAGGTGACCCTTCGGTGTACGGGTTCCTAGAGATCGACATTACGAATTCTACCTCAAAGTCCTCACCTCTACCTTCCGTGATCAAGGCTTTGGCCAGCATCATGGTCAAACACAAGGAACTCAACTCTGTTTTAAAATTCGGCAAATTGCACTACCGTAAAAACGTCAATATTTCTGTGATCGTAAATATTCCAGAGTCCGGACGCCAGGATCTTTCTTTTGCAACTCTCAACGATGTAGACAAAATGACTATCCAAGATATCGAGGGAGCGCTGTATAAAAAGTCTTCACTGATCCGCGAAAAGAAAGATCCGCATTTAGGTTTTGCACTAAAACTGATTCACATTTTGCCAGCTTGGATGACAAAATATTTTGTCTGGCTATTTTCTTTTTTAACTCACGATTTAAATTTAAACCTTGAGGCCTTTCGTTTGCCTCGCAATCCCTTTGGGTCCGTGATGGTTTCGAATGTAGGCTCGTTAGGTATTAAAAATGCCTTGGTTCCACTTGTGCCTTTCACACGCTCAGTGCTTATGATGTCTGTTGGGCAAATCACCCGCGAGCCCCGCGTGGTCGAAGACAGAATAGAAATTCGTCAGATTATGCATTTGGGCATTACTTTCGATCATCGCTTTTTTGATGGCTCACACGCCGCCCGCATGATCCGAGATTTTGAAGAGTATTTTTTATTTACTTCAGGCACTGCATAGCATTTAGTTAATCGTACATTCTATCTCATCTTCAATTGGACGCAAATGGATTGGCTATGCGCGTACTTTCGTAGTCGTTGTCAATCAGAGCGTGTTGAATTGAGAAAAGTCTGCTTTAGATTTAAAATTCATTCACAAACATTCATTCACAAAAATTAGCTATTTAGCCAATATAAATAACAATGAATAGGTTTAGTACAGCAATACAGACAGCAGCACTTGCTTGCACTTACCTTGAATCAGAAGACGGCCAAATGAAAAGATCCTATTATCCCATTGGTGCTTCTTTGCATACAGCAGGCTTAGCAACTTTGACTCATACGTCTCGCCCAGTATTTTTTCTGAATGAGATCATCAATCTTGACAAAACATATCGCCCCTTTATGATAATAGTGACTGGAAAACTTCAATTACCCATTTCTGTGCCCAATATTAAAAGAAAATATTTAAACGAAATAATTGCCGATTACTAAAATAGAGGACTTCATGAAATTGCTTTTATCATTTGTAACATTGATCATAACAAATTCTGCATACGCTTTTGTCGGCGGGCCCAGCGTACTGGGACCAAATCAAAGCTCACTCACTGCAGGATATCAATCTGAACGTGGCAAAATAGAGCCCAATGAAAATCGAGCCTCTTATCAAGATGCTAAGATTGATATCTTTAAACTTAAGTATGCACATGGATTTGAAAACATACTTAGCTTTGTGCGCTCAAGTATAAGCATTGAATACGGCGATTTCAGCAGTGTCGAAGAAAAAGTCGGTGCAAATTTATTCTACAACCAAGACAAAGGTAATTTTTTAGTCATTAACTTTGCCGCAGACCTATTGCACGAACCGGATAAGCAATTTGGATTTTATATCCAGGCAACACCACTGCGCGAATACAATAAACTTAAATTTTCAAACCCACGCTTAGATACTTTTGCCATAGGTCTTACGAGCGCATTCAATATCAGCGATCGTCTTTTTCAAAGAAGCCTCATTCAATACGGATCTGGCGATGGCATTGCACAGAACTCATCCCTTGCTGTTGACACAGGCTTTGGATACCGAGTCAGTTATTTTGCAAACAATCCGTTAACCCTATCGGCTAGTTTATTTATTGAAGCTGATACAAATCAAAGAACAGATGCAGCCTATGATGCAGCATTTTCGCCAGCTGGCACTCAAGATCGAATTCGTGCTTTTAAATATGGAACCGTCACAGGTTTTGATTTGGCACTGACTCAAAAATCTAGCATTAACTTTAGTCATTTACAAAAGCTGGGTGGTTATGATGCACGAGCTACCCAGGTGACAAATTTAAATTTTGCAATTCAGTTTTAAACTTAAAGGCCGGATTACACCCAGCCTTTGTTAAAAAGCATACCTCAGCAAAATAAGCTGTATTAATTTATTCTGGACGCAGGCAGTGTGAACGAGAAGGTGCTTCCCTTTCCAAGTTCTGTTTTTACGCTCAAATTGCCACCATGGGCCTGCACCAGCATTTTTGAAATATGCAAACCCAGCCCCAGCCCCTGACGGTCTTTGTCATGTAGCTGAGCAAAGCGCTCAAAAATAACTTTTAATTTATCTTTTGGAATACCCTCTCCACTATCTTGTACGTTGACCTTCAGTTCATGGTCTGTTGCCGTTGTATTCATTGATATTTTCCCGCCATCAGGTGTGAATTTTATGGCATTAGCAACAAGATTAGAAAGCACCTGCGAGATCCGATCTATGTCATATACAAAATGAATCGGGACTTTAGACGGGGTAAACTGAAGTGTTATATTTTTTTTCTTAGCACTCAATGCATGACTGTCTAAAGTATGCTGCAAAAGATTTTCTATATTATTAGGCTTTAGGTTTAAAGCTAGTTTGTTTTCAGAAATACGTTCCATATCTAAAATATCAGATATCATGCGAAGTGCGCCGTCGGCATTACGCTGAATAAGTGAAAGCCATCTTTGCAGATCTTGCTTTGATATGTCAGATTCTGCCGAAAGGAGCATTTCTGCAGCTGAAGAAATATTCCCGATTGGATTTCTTAAATCATGGCTGACAATGGCTAAAAACTCGTCTCTTGTTGTTAGTGAAGTCTTTGTAATTTGATGGTCAGATATTTCAGATGTTAGTTGAGCGCTTGACGCATCTATTTCTATGTCTGTCTGTGTGCGCTCGAGCTTTAAATTTTCATCTGTTAATGTTCTTTCTTTAAGTAAAAGATCTTCCAATAAAACATTTTGGACCTCACGCTCTTTCTGAATGGCCTCATCTACTTTTGAACGCTCAAGCTCTACGGCAGCAATGACTTCGTATCTTTCATTTTCTAACAGCAGATCCTCTGCTTTTTGCTTTCCGTTTGCATTCGCACTATTTTTTGAACGACTATTGCCTCTGCTGGTGTCAGAACGTTTACGCATCGATGCCGCAACGCTATCTGCGATGGCTCGTTCATTGGCAACGACACCATCTGTTATTTCTTGAGTTTGTAATTTAACATGATCGAGTGACTGGTTCGTTTTGTCTCGTTCAGCGATAAGGCTATCATCCGTATTTTTGCGCTCATTTGCTAAACTCGAATCACTATCTATTTTTTTCATTCTGCTCCTTGTACACTGTGCTTAAACTACTTTAATTGTAGATAAAATGATACTAACACACTTTGTACGCACCAAAATTTGCGCATTCAAAACAATTCTTACTTCACATTCAAAGCGATCCTATATTAACTGACATATTACGAAATCGATTAACGCAACTATTTGACGGGAAGCTGAATAGCTGGGGCACATTAAGACCTGCGGGGTAAAATAATTCTTCGATTTCTTTTCAACCCACTTAGTTCCACTGCAGTTGGCGTGACGATATTAAAATTTGGCCCGCCCCTTGCTGCTAAGAATAGCACAAGATTTAGTAGCCACATAAGCAAGGAGCTTTTTTATGGGAAACAGCCAGCCGCAGCTTAATCTATATTCAGCAATGGATCACTGTATCGCTGATGTACGGGAGCAACTGGAATTGGTCTGGAGGCTTCAGATATACAGGCCATAATGAAGGTGCTGGCATTCAGTATCGTTTCTAAATTATAACTAATGTGGTGCAATCACCAAAGCTTTGTGGCAGGTTTTAATCTATGCAAAGTAAAGATCCCATCAAACTGACTCAGACAGTGCAAAAAGGCGGATGCGCGGCTAAGGTTGCGGCCGTTGAGCTTCGAAAGATATTAGCGCAGGTAAAATTTCCGGCAGCTCCGCCAGAGCTCATGATAGACACTGGCACTTTTGACGATGCCGCCATCTACAAAATTTCAAATGACTTGGCTCTTGTTCAAACTTTAGATTTTTTTACCCCCATCGTGGACTCGGCTCGACTGTTTGGTCGCATCGCTGCAGTGAACGCCCTTAGCGATGTCTATGCGATGGGTGGAAAGCCAGCGACAGCAATGGCCATCTTCGCGTTCCCATTAGCTACAATGGACAGTTCGGTAGCTGTCGCAGTCTTACAGGGTGCCTCAGATGCCATTTCAGATGCCAACGCCTCGCTAGTCGGTGGGCATACCATTGATGACGATACGATGAAGTTCGGCCTTTCTGTTACAGGATTTGTTCACCCGAAAAATATTTGGTCAAACGCCAAAGCCATTCCGGGTGATGTTCTGATTTTAACAAAAGCCTTGGGCACTGGAACACTCACGGCAGCTTTAAAGCGCGGAGAAGTTACGGAAAGTCAAATTGGAGATGCCATTGATAGCATGTGCTTGCTCAATGATGCGGTCAACTTTCTGCCTGCAGAACTATTATCTTCTATACATGCTGCCACTGATATCACAGGATTTGGTTTTGCTGGCCACGCAATGAATCTTGCTCGGGCAAGCAACGTAAGTCTTGATATCAATTGCAATTCTCTTCCTCGATTTGAAAGAACAAGGGAGTTTCTAGAAAAAGGCTTTTTGACAAAAGCGCACCGAACAAATACTGAATACGTTACCGAGGACATTAATTTCACTGGCTGCGACCCTGTTACACGTCAGCTTGTGGTTGATCCGCAAACGAGTGGCGGGCTCCTTTTCTCGGTGAGCGGAGACAAGGCAGATGAAATTATAAAATTGTTATCAAAGCCATTTCCCAAAACTGCCAAGGTTGGAAAAGTAACAATTCGCTCCGAAAAGTTTATTTATTTTTCATGAAACAACTTACAACATCATCCTTTGAATCACTTCTTACCTCACAAATTCAGTGGATCGATGTTCGAGCTCCTATTG
>JANNCH010000498.1:0-1560 GCA_031386315.1 Pseudobdellovibrionaceae bacterium | reverse complement strand
GCGGCGGCGCAACTGTAAGGTGCCTGTGGCGGCGCGAAAGATGGTGTCGGGGCGTTTTGCCAAGATGTCAAAAGCCTGTTCGCAGGTGTTGCGGGTCATAGGTGCCTCCTGTGGTGTGTGTTGGCGCATTGTGGAAGGGCCTGGGCGGCCCCTCTGGCAATGGGTCAAGCAAAGCGATCTTCACGGACGCGCTTGGCAATATCGAGATAGGCGCGGCGGCCTGCTGCACGCTCCTTGTCAACAATCGCGTCAAGCTGTGCTTGGGACGCCTGCTGACAAAATACCTCAAACTCGGCGCGGTCTTTCTTGGTCGGTTCCATTGGTCTATCCTTTCAAGCTGTAAGCCATAGCCCCGCCCACAAGAGGGCGAACAGGGCTAGGACGGTGAGAGCGTCGGCAAGGTCACGCATGGTCGGCGTCTTCAATGCGTTCAGCGTGAAACAGGATCACCCAGCTATCCGGCGACAAGCTGCCATAGGTGACGCCGGTGGGGATGTAGTGGCGTTCGGCATCATCACCCGGCATCTTGCCCAGCCATTGGCAGAACGCCAGAGCCGCCGCCATCATCTGCGCGTCACGGTTGCCGGCGTAGTCGTAGGCGATGTAACGACCTGCACGCTTGGGGCCATCGCTGGGCCAGCCTTCCCAAGTGGCGTGCCAGCGGCTGCCTCTGGTGTTGGTCGGCCCGCAATAGGTCATCTTGACGCAATGGGCGGGCTTCGGGGCTGTGATCGTCGGTGTCATGGTGTGGTGTCCCATATATGAAGGTTGCTGCTGGGGTGGTGGCCCATGGTGCTGCATCCGTCTGGGGCCAGATGCAGGCGATAGGTCAGGCGCGGCCAAGCGTCTCAAAGTGGAATTGCGCGAGTACTTGGGCAGGGTCGGCGCTGTGCATCATCGAAATCATCCTGTAATCGACAAGGCGGCGCAACACGGCCCCGTTGTTGTCCACACCTGCCCAATATTCAACACGCTGGCAGCTATGGTTGACAGAGGCGGATTTGAACGCAAAGCGGCGGTTGCCCATCATTTCGCGGACTTCGCCATATTCGGGCAGGGTGCAATCAAGATTGGTCATGTCTCAATCCTCCAGCGCAGTGAGAATGAACGCAATCGCCAACGCCACAAGGGACGCAAGGCAGGCAGCTATAAAGGCATATTCGTGGCTCATGGTGTGGGTTCCTCAGTGGTGGCGGCGTGGTGTCCGCGTTTCGGGGATAGGTCAGGGCTTGCTGTAGGGCTTCAAAATCTCAAAGCCCGGTCCTGCTGCCGCCTCATGCTCTCCGCAAGGATAGGCGCAAGCGTCCCAGATTGCCCCGCGATCAATGGCGTAAAGGGCTAGGTTCTTGGCCAGAACAAGGCCGGCCTTGGCGTTCTCTGCTATCACGCGGCACAAGACAACGGCGCCGGACTCTAGAGTGACGATGTAAACTTGCAGGTACATGGTGGTTTCTCTCGATGTGGTGGCCGGTGGTGTCGGCGCTTCGGTAAGACCTATATAGTCGCGATATGATACCATTGCAATAGGCTTGCAGTGCTAAATCGCAACTAACTGCATCC
>JANNCH010000483.1:0-2903 GCA_031386315.1 Pseudobdellovibrionaceae bacterium | reverse complement strand
GTTTGTTGGCCACAAAAATTTATCGCTATTCACAGCGCAAGCGCTTGCTTGCAAAGCTAAAAGCGCATGATTCCTCGTTGTCTCCATTGGGTCAGTTTCACCAAAGCATGCGCCGCTTACAGCGAGACAATACTGTCTTTTTTGGTGGCAAAAGTTTGCCTGAGCATGTGCAGCTAGCTTTTGAAGAACTCAATAATGCCTTTCGTTTGTTTTTAACCCGTGAATTGCATGTGCCTGCCTTTGATTGGGGTAGCAAATTGATTTTGGCTAACATTAAAAAATACCACCGGTCGGTATTTCAAGAATTCGCTTTCGATTTGAAAAAGCTTATACGTGAATACGATCAGGCTGCTAAAAATAAAAACACGCTCACTGATAAAGATATTTTAGTACTATCGGCACAAACTCGTCGCTTGATTGAAAAGATAGATAAATTAAAGCATCAGGGGGCTGAATAATGAGTTCCTATGCTTCATCGGTTTCGTTTTGGTTGTTGATCCCGTTGGTATTGGTGCTTATATGGCATTTTTGGCAGCGACGCAAAAAAACACCCACCTTGCAAATCAGTTCCATAGAAATCTTTAAAGGTTCTGCCCCCAGTTTGAAAGTGCGTTTGATGCATTTGCCTTTGCTGTTGAAAGCTTTGGCCTTGGTGTTTGCAATTTTTGCCTTGGCCCGTCCACAAGAAGCCAACACAAAAGTAAAAAAGAATATCGAAGGTATAGATATTATCATTGCGCTCGATGTTTCTGATTCGATGCTGATCGAAGACATGAGACCTTTGAACCGCTTAGAGGCAGCTAAAGAAACAATTAAAAAATTCGTTGAAAAACGTACATCCGATCGTATTGGTTTGGTGATCTTTGCCGGCGAGTCTTTCACGATGGTGCCACCCACATTGGATTACCCTATGTTGTTATCGCGCATTGGTGAACTTACAACAGCGGCCAGTGCAAATATTAAAGATGGAACGGCTATCGGAGTCGCCATTGCCAATGCGGCCGGGCGTTTAAAAGATTCGCAGGCAAAAAGCCGTGTGATGATTTTTATGACGGATGGTGAGAATAATTCTGGCACAATCGATCCAGAAACGGGCCTATCCATTGCTAAGGGTTACGGAATTAAAGTTTACTCGATCGGTATAGGCAAAGACGGGCCGACTAAAATCCCAGTTTATCAACGAGATATTTTTGGTAATAAAGTCAAAAGCTATCAACCATTCGATAGCACGGTGAATGAAGATTTGTTATCACGTATGGCATCTGATACCGGCGGTCGTTATTACCGCGCCAGCAAAGAAGATTCTTTGCAAAAGGTTTTCTCGGATATTGATTCACTTGAAAAAACCAAAATAGATGTGAATAAATTCACTCGCTATACTGAAAAATTCCCCCCTTATCTAATGACGGCATTGATACTTTATTTGCTTTCATTGTTTTTGGGTCGCTCTTGGTTGCGGAGGTATCCATAATGTTTCGTTTTGAAAACCTCGCCGCATTTAATTATCTATGGTTGATTCCGGCATTGATTATTATTGGTATTATTTTTGATCGACTTGCTCGTAAAAAAATGGAATCAGCACTGGGCTCGCGTTTGTATCCTTTTCTTTCAAGCTCGGTTTCTAAAAGAAAGCGTCAGCTCAAAACAGTTTTGCAAACCTTGGCCGTTTTGTTTTTTGTTATTTCATTGGCACGTCCTCAGGCAGGACAAAGTTTACAGCAAGTTAAAAGCGAGGGTGTCGAAGTCCTTTTTGCTGTGGATGTATCTGAAAGTATGCTTGCTGAAGACGTGCGCCCCAATCGTTTAGAGCAGGCCAAAGCTGAATTGAATCGTCTGTTGGATTTGATGCCGGGTAATAAAGTAGGGGTCATCGCTTTTGCAGGCAGTGCGCATTTGTTGTCGCCCTTATCTAGTGATCCGGGCGCTGTAAAAATGTATATTGATTCTTTGCAGCCAAATTCAGTTTCTTCACAAGGGACTAATATTGAAGCCGCATTGAAAGTTGCTGAAGAGGCCTTCGAGCGTGGCGGAGTTTCCACCGATGACTCCACAAAAGTGACACGTGTCATTTTATTTGCCTCTGACGGCGAAGACCAAGAGCCCGGCGCCATGAAGGCAGCAGAAAATTTGGTTAAAAAAGATATTCGAATTTTTTCAATCGCCTACGGTACCGAAAAAGGTGGAGCAATTCCCGTGCATGATGGCATGGGATTTTTAAAGGGGTATAAAAAAGATCGCAAGGGCAATACAGTTTTGACGACCGTCAAAGGCGATACTTTGCGTGATCTTGCCCAGGCGGGTAAGGGTTCTTTTTACTATGCTAGTTTTGGTGGTGATCACTTAAAACACATCGTCGAAGATTTTTCAAAACTCGAGCGCTCTGAATTTGAAAATTCTGTGGCTACTCAGTATGAAGAGCGTTATCAATTATTTTTACTGATGGCGATCTTGATTGCCTTGTTTGAAATATTTTTGGGTGAACGTCGTTCTACTTTCAGATTTTGGAAGGGGCGATACGAGGTGCCGCCGGTATGAGGATGCTTTTACCAATTTTAATTTTATTAGCTCTCACGGGCTGTGGCAATGCCCCACATCCGAAAACATTGGTGCTCAATCGTGAAGCTATGGCGTTGTTGCAGCAACAAAGCTTTCAAGCGGCACTCGATAAGTCCATTGAAGCTTTACGCTATGACCCCTATCAAGCCGAAACTCATTTAAATATGGGACTTGCCTTTGAAGGGCTCGAGCAACCCGAAAAAGCGATGCAGTCCTACCACCAAGCGCAAGAACTTGCTAAATTACCAATTACAAAATATATGGCTCTATTCAATGAGGCTCAGCTATTAGGCAAAGCTAAAAAAGTAGACGAAGCGCTGGCCCTGTATCAGAAGGCTTTAGAAATT
>JANNCH010000043.1:0-2282 GCA_031386315.1 Pseudobdellovibrionaceae bacterium | reverse complement strand
CTCCACGTCGATCTTCAACTAGTCCATTCGCAATTGCTTTTTCGTAATAGGGTGCTGCTTCTGATTCTTTACCCATCGAATCGCAAGTCCAAGCCATTTGATAATTTACATTTGGATCATTTGGGTAAGATTGAAGAAGGCTTTTTAAAATGGTCATGGCCTCATGTGGCTTATTGTTTTTTCGAAGCTCTACGGCTTCAGTGATTTTTTCCTTCATTTCGCTTAGGCAGCTTTTTTATGAAGTCTTAATTCAGGTAGCAGACCTACGGCTTCAACCAGGCGAAGAATTCTATCAATGGTTATCTTTTGCAAACTTCCAGACAAGATTCCAGTAACAGCACTTCGGGGTAACTTAGCTTTTTTTGCCAGTTCAACATGAGTCAAATCCTGTTTTTGAACTTCTTTAATAACTGCGGCAATAAGTTGTGCTTTGATAACAGCCTCAACTCCCCTCAGTGGAGAAATTCCTAATTTCTTTGCTAAATCTAAACCCTTAACTGACTGTTTCATAAAACTCCTTTTAATCTTTGTTTTGCTAACTCTATATTTTCTTTCGGTATCTGCTGTGATTTTTTCTGAAATGCATGAATCAACAAAATGTCAGCATGCTTCCGAATAAAATAAACAACTCTGTAAACACCTGATCGATCTTTAAGTCGTAATTCATGAACAACGCTTCCTATCGAGGGCACTGGCCTTGATAGTGGCATCGATAAATTTACGCCCTCATCAAGCAATGCCAAAGCGTCGGCCAAATCTTCCTTTACGGCCAGTGGAAAATCTTTTAGTTCTTTTTCACATTACTTGGTTATTGTGATCACACCTAATATGTCTCATATTTAAGACATAATGGCAAGTCTTATATTTAACAATTCAAAATATAAGATTTGTCTGTTGCCCCTAGAGTTGCCCCCATTAAGGTTAGGCAGTCAAGATCTCAAATTAGACAACTTTGGACTTAGACCCAATGGCCGATTATTTTATCGGAAGCGTGAAGCTGAACGTGGTTCCCTTTCCAACATCTGAGTTAACCCAAATGCGCCCCCCGTGAGCATCAACAATCCATTTGGAAATAAAAAGTCCCAGGCCAAGTCCGCGCCGGTCATTTGAGCCAAGCTGTGAGAACCTCTCAAAAACTTGAGACCTTTTCTCTTCGGCAATGCCCGGACCGTTGTCCTCCACTGAAATTTCGATTTCGGTTTCTTTCTTTTTTAGTATTGAAAGTTTGATTTTCCCACCATTGGGCGTAAACTTCAGCGCATTCCCAATCAAGTTGGATAACACCTGAAGAATTCTGTCGCGATCAACATCTGCGAATACGTGTTCATTGCAGGTTTCAACTGTCATTGAAAATAACTTACTTGCATCGACGGGTCCAAAAAGTTTCTTACACTCGTATAAAATAGCACAAACATCTACCTTCTCAGTCTTAATCTCGAGCTTCGCATTAGCCATTCGTTCTACGTCGAGCAGATCGCTTATCATCCGATCCATGCTTGCTGCATTTCGTTCAATTATTTCAAGGTATCCGCGAAGACTAACGACATCAATTTCATCACCAGAAAGATCACTTCGCATCAGGCTGACGCTCATCGAAATGCTGCCGAGCGGATTTCTTAATTCGTGACTTACAACTGCAAGGAATTGATCTCTCGTAATAAGAGCTGTTTTAGTTAAATCATGAGAAGTTTTTTCATCCATGAGAAGGCTAGAGTTTTGCGTGGACTCGAGGTCGGTACGGGTTCGTTCATCGACGCGATCAGAATCCGTTTCCATGCGTTCATTTTCATGAAGAGCTTCAACCATCAATCTCTTTTGAAAGCGTTCCGTTTTTAGAGCTTGATCTTCTTTTGCCCTTTCCACTTCCTGTGCTTTGTCAGATCGATTACGCTCACGAATCAAATTTTTATGGTTCTGCAGCAAGGATTGACTGCCAGTTGGGTGACTTCGATGTTCAGTTAAATCAAAGTCATCTTCTGCGCGTGCCAGTTCACGCTTTCGATTAGCGTCAACGCGGTCTGAACGGATTTTCTCGTCGGACTCGTCTTCAAGAGTCTTGCGTTTTTGTTCTAGGAGATCGTCCCTTTTGTGTCGCTCCTCCCCCAAGCCCTTCTCGGATCTATCCCTGGGCTTTTGAGACTTGTCCTTTTCGTTAATTTCCATAAGAAGATTCCTTCATTAATTTAATAATTTTCCAGGCACTTTCGCTTTCTTACTAATCTTGGTAATTTCGGCCGAAATTTTATCCGGAGACAAAACAGAATCAACACAGTCCGATGCCT
>JANNCH010000447.1:0-5121 GCA_031386315.1 Pseudobdellovibrionaceae bacterium | reverse complement strand
GCGGCGGCGCTAACAAAGAAAAAGTGACTGAGGCTTTCAAAATCATTTTGAAAGATCCTAGCGTAAAAGGGATCTTGGTCAACTCTTTAGAGGCCGAAATCACGCCATCCGCAATGATGTCACATTTCATGATTCCACCGAAGATGTTGACCAAGATCCCTTTTACGCTAGGATCTTTCAAAATGATTTTGAAAGCCTCAGTCACTTTTTCTTTGTTAGCGCCGCCGCCGACATCCAAGAAATTTGCAGGACTTGCACCATGCAACTTAATGATATCCAAAGTTGCCATCGCAAGACCGGCGCCATTCACAAGGCAACCGATGTTTCCATCCAGTTTAATGAACGCAAGGTCGAATTTAGAAGCTTCGATTTCAGATGGCTCTTCTTCAGCTAAATCACGCATTTCAACAATGTCCGTGTGTCTGTACAAAGCATTTGAATCAAAATTCATTTTTGCATCTAAGCAAAGCACTTCATTTTCTTTCGTTACTACCAAGGGATTAATTTCGGCGATCGAACAATCTGTCGTTATGAAAGCTTGGTAAAGACCCATAAAAAATTTCACGGCTTTATTTACGATTTCAGGAGACATGCCGATTTCAAAAGCTAACTGGCGAGCTTGGAAGGGCGCAAGTCCAACTGTTGGATCGATATCTACTTTTTTTATCGCCTCTGGACGATGCTCTGCAACTTCTTCGATGTCCATTCCGCCTTCAGCAGAGGCCATCATTGCAGCACGTCCTGTCGCGCGATCGATCAAACAAGCTACGTAATATTCTTTGGCGATATTGCAGCCTTGTTCGATAAAAACCTTTTGTACTAGTTTACCTTCAGGGCCTGTTTGGTGTGTGACCAAAGTCATGCCTAGAATTTTTTTAGCGTAGTCGGCAACTTCGTCCAAAGATTTAGCAACTTTAACCCCGCCACCTTTGCCGCGTCCGCCGGCGTGGATTTGAGCTTTAACAACCCACACGCTTCCGCCGATTTCTTTTGCAGCGGCAACAGCTTCATCCGGTGAGTGAGCAAGTTTTCCTTTAAGGGTTGCTACTCCGAATTTTCTTAATACATCTTTGGCCTGATACTCATGAATATTCATTAGTTCTGTTCCTTAATTATTGAACTGTTTTAAGACCAGCGACAAGCGCACGTACAGCGTCGACTGATTTAGTGAACTCATCTTTTTCGTCTGCGTTCATCTCAAATTTATGTATTTTTTCAACACCTTTGCCACCAATAGTTGCAATCACACCAACCATGATTCCTTCATTCACGCCGAACTCACCAGTCAACTCGACAGCCACTGGAAGTACCCGTTTTTGATCTTTTAAAATAGCTTCTGCCATTTCAACCGCACCACGTGATGGGGCATAGTAAGCAGAGCCTGTTTTCAAGTGACCACCAATTTCAGCACCGGCTTGTTTCGTTCGAGCAACGATGGCTGCAATTTTTTCAGCAGACAACATTTCAGTCAGGGGAATACCCGCAACGGAAGTATGACGAACCAGTGGCATCATCGCATCGCCGTGGTTTCCGATAACGAAACCAGTGACATCTTTTGCAGAAACACCCAGTTCTTCAGCGATGAATACACGGTAGCGAGCTGAATCTAGGCAACCGCCCATTCCCAAAACACGCTCACGTGGAAAGCCCAAAATTTGTTTTGCGTAAACCGCCATAACATCCATGGGGTTGCAAACAACGATCACATAAGAATTCGGAGCGAATTTTTTAACACCTTCGCAGACATCTTTAACGATCTTAGCATTGATGCCGATAAGGTCATCACGACTCATGCCTGGTTTGCGTGGCATACCAGCAGTAATAATAACGACATCAGAGTCAGCAATGTCTTCATACTTACTAGTGCCTTTGATGCGAGTATCGAACATTTCGATAGCAGAAGCCTGAGCAAGATCTAAACATTTACCGATGGCAGTGCCTTCATTCACGTCTAGAACAACAACATCACCCAGCTCTTTTTGAGCTGCCCAGTGAGCAGTGGTAGAGCCTACGAATCCAGCGCCAATAACGGCAATTTTCTTTCTTTTATGAGCCATGATGAATCTCCTTAAGGCATGAGCAAAGATGGGTTTTAATTTTAAACTTGCGTTTGATGTCCCATTCAATCTTAAATCATTAGCAGAGACAAGTGCTTGCGCCCGGCGCAGAGGGAAAACATGGCCATTATCCAGCTGAAAAATGTGACAGTGATGTTTTCCGAGCAAGGCCAGGATCATATAGTTCTTGAAAACATCAATTTAGATATTCAAAAGGGTGAGTGCCTGGTGCTTGTGGGCCCCTCTGGGCAAGGTAAAACCACGCTACTTAAAGTTTTAGCAACGCTGATAACCCCTCAAAATGGTGATGTTTTATTTGAACAAAAGAAAATATTAACGCTTAGCAAAAAAAATCAGACCATGGCCCTAAAAAAAATGGGAATGCTTTTTCAAAAAAATGCCCTTTTTGATTCAGTGACTTGTGGTGAAAATATAGCTTTCCCTTTGCGTGAAACAACAGCACTTTCAGAAGATGAAATTCAAAAGAAAGTAGACCATTTTTTAGAAGCTGTAGGAATATCGCATGCGAAAAATCTATTTCCAGATGAAATCAGTGGGGGAATGCAAAAGCGCCTGGGTATTGCGAGAGCGCTGGCTTTGGATCCTGAAATTATTTTTTATGATGATCCAACGGCGGGATTGGATCCCATTACATCTCGAAAAATTGTCTAGTTGATTATACATTTGAAAAAACAAAACGGCAGTACGGTGATTGCAATTACAAATGATATGAATCGTGCTTATCAAATGGCAGATCGAATCGCCATGGTGGTTGATCGTGAACTAGTTATAACAGGAAATCCTCAAGCTACGCGCGATCATCGTGATCCAAGAGTTTATCAATTTATCCGAGGCGAGCTGAATGGCCCTTTGAGCGTTGACCTGAGACCTGAGAAAATCTAACATTGCAACAAGTGATAAAATTTAATAAGCTCATCAAGAAATTCGGCGAACGAGCCGTACTGAACGGACTCAATCTTTCTATAAACGAAGGTGAAATCGTTTTCATTCTTGGCACCTCAGGAACTGGCAAATCAGTTTTGCTAAAAACACTCGTTGGGTTACTACGTCCAGACGAGGGCGAGGTATGGATTGATGGCCAAGAAGTTTCAAAATTTTCAGAAGATCAATATTTAGATATACGCAAAAAATGCGGAATGGTTTTTCAACACCCGGCTTTATTTGACTCACTCACGGTTTTCGAGAATGTTGCCTATGGACTTCGGCGTCACTACAAGCTTTCTGAAAGTGAAATTTCAGAAAAGGTCGAAAAGGCTTTGCGTCTTGTGAACCTATCAGGTGTGAATGAAAAACGACCAGCCCATATTTCATATGGTATGCAAAAGCGTGTGAGTCTTGCTAGAACTGTGGCCTTGGCACCTAAAATACTGCTCTTCGACGAACCCACAACAGGATTAGATCCCGTTACAACAAATGCGGTTAATCAGCTAATCCTCAATTTATCGCGCGAACTTAAAACGACTTCTATAGTTGTGAGTCACGACATGCACTGTGCGCTATCGATTGCCGATAAAATTGTTGTTCTAGATAAGGGGCAAATCGTCGAGCAGGGGTCACCTGCAGAGTTGAAAAAATCAACACATCCATTGGTCAAAGACTTCCTCAGAGAGGCCCTATGATCGCAGCAATAGGCGCAACCTTTATATTCTTCAAAGATGTCATCAAAACCTTCTTTAAAAAGCCAGTTAAAACCCACGAAGTTTTTGAGCAAATTTGGAAGGTTACAATCGACAGCTTTCCAACGACAGCCATGGCTGGATTTTTTGTTGGCGCTATTATGTCTGTGCAGTTTGCATTGCAGATGCAAGAATTTGATGCCCTCGGTTTTTTGGGGGGACTTGCAACAAGCGGTACATTTCGCGAAGTGGGCCCGCTGCTGATCGCCTTTATGCTCAGTGGAAAAGTAGGCGCATACACCTCAGCAGAGCTAGGCACCATGCGGGTAACAGAACAAATCGATGCGGTACGCTGTCTTGGCGCTGACCCAATGCAAGAAATTATTTTGCCACGATTTTTAGGTATTATTATATCGAGTTTTTTCTTGTTGGGTGTGGGTTTGCTGATGTCAATATTAGGTGGAATGCTTGTGGGCAATCTATTTGGTGGCGTAAATTTTGAAGAATATTTGCGCCATATTCCCACGATAGTGGGACCATTTTCGATTATAAGTGGGCTTGTAAAGTGCCTTACATTTGCGATCGTACTAGCTACAATTTGTACGCACCATGGATACACAGCATCGGGCGGCGCAAAAGGTGTCGGCAAGGCCGTTGTATCAACAGCAGTCGCAACAATGGTTTGCATTGTGGTTGCAGACTGGTTCACAAGCTTTGCTGGTGAAATTGTTTTACAATTAGTGCAGGGGTATTTCTCGTGATTTCACTTTTTGCAGAAACAGTTTTTGGAATTTTCACGCGCCCCTATAGATTCAAAGAATTTTTGCAGCAATTTTATTTTGTGGCTAATCGCAGCCTCGTTATCATCGTTTTTTGCGTCTCATTTGCAGCAGTTGTGACTATTTTAGAGTCTTCATTTCATATGAAATTAGTTATTCAAAATGACTCTTTGGTGCCGGGGTTTGCGGCAATGCTAATTTTACGCGAGCTTGGTGTCGTAGTTATGGCACTGTTGCTGACATCACGAGTGGGTGCAGGTATAGCGTCTGAAATTGGCAGCATGCAAATCACCGAGCAAATTGATGCTCTGAAAATGCTAGGAATTGACCCTATTCAATACCTTGTTTCACCACGGTTTTTAGCATGTATTTTAGGCGGCGTGGTATTGACCGTCGTGGCGAATCTGACTTGCATCTTCAGCGCCATGGTCGTGAGTCAAAATTACCTAGGATTTTCGCCTGAAATGTTCATTTCTTCTATGAATCGTTTTGTAGAGTTTAAAGATCTTATTTTTGCCATGATCAAAGGCGCTTGTTTTGGTGCCGTGATACCATTGGTGGCTTGTTATTTTGGTTTTCGCTGTTTGCCCGGAGCAGATGGGGTCGGAAAAGCTACAACAAACACAGTTGTTGTAGCTTCGATCAGTA
>JANNCH010000446.1:0-1542 GCA_031386315.1 Pseudobdellovibrionaceae bacterium | reverse complement strand
TGCTATGTGACGCCGAAGGAGCATTTGGGTTTGCCGAACCGTGATGATGTGAAAACGGGCGTGATCACGTATAAGATTGCGGCGCATGCGGCGGACCTCGCGAAGGGGCATCCGGGCGCGCAGTATCGTGATGATGCGCTGTCCCGCGCGCGGTTTGATTTCCGGTGGGAGGATCAGTTTAATCTCTCGCTCGACCCCGATACGGCGAAGTCGTTCCATGATGAGACATTGCCCGCCGAGGGTGCGAAGCACGCGTCGTTCTGCTCCATGTGCGGCCCTAAGTTTTGCAGCATGAAGATCACGCAGGATGTGCGGGATTATGTTGCGGCAAATCCGGAGGCGATGGAAGCGGCGGAGTGAAGTGGCCTAAAAATAAGGTGCTAAAATGTTAAAAATTTTAAGTATAATAACATTTATATGTTTGTGTTTGTGGCTATATCTTTTTGTTACTTCTCAAGCATTTTTGGTTAGCGGTAAGGGGCCGTTAAGGCAAGAAGATCATAGTGCAGACTCTTTGATTTGCACTTACTTTACAGGCTTAGGATTTATAGAACGAAACTATTGGTATGCAGAAAATGATTTTATGGGGAAATCTGCTTGTCCGCGAATAATAGGGTTTGGTGAATAAAAATTTAATTTTTATTCTGTTTTTTTTGATGCTTGAAATGTTTCTTCTGCTTTCAAGAGTTTCATATCTTGAGATTTAACTCGTCGTTCTAATTTTTGAATATCTTCTTCAGCGGGTAAATCTTCGGGACGGATCTTACTTTTTGCTAACACATCACGAACGTCTCTGTTGTTTTTAACATGTTCATCGCCAATTTTTTGTGGACCACGTAGTTCATGTTTGCGAACATTAAAATCTGTAATGGCTGCTGCAAATTCTTTTGCTTTCAGAGTTACAGTAGGTAAAAAATCAGCTAATGCTCTGCGGCCTTTAATACCGAGAAGCAGTTTCATTTGATTTGTATTATTGCCTCCAAAGAGTGCATTGTCACCTCGGGAGCGAATTACTGCAAACCCCTTATCATCGACGCCATGTTGATAAAGTGTCGAAGATAGTTGTTTTTCAGTTTCGGATAATTTTGCGCGTGCTTGCAAGCGTTCAGTTAATTGCATGCGTTCTTCTAATAATTCTTGTTTTCGTGTTTGGAGGGCAAAATAACTTTGAGCGAATGCAATACTTTCTTTACGTGGGTCGCCGTTTTGTGCAATCAGGTAACAAGCGTAACGAGTTAATTCTAAGTCTTTGATTTGTCTGGTGCTTCCAGAGCCTGTGTCAACCATTTTCGTGACGTCACGAAAATGGTTTTCAATAGAGTGATCGCTCATTTCACATGCAGTTTTTGCTTTTTCCATAACATTTTCAAAATTCTCCCAGCGCGAATATTCCAATAACTGTTGGATCTCTCGCGCTAACCAGAAAGTAATGCCATTCTCAGTGCGGGCAGCATTTTCAAAGTCATCATGCAATCTTGCAATTAATTCTTGATTCATCAATCCACCTAGCTATTTGAGTATAGATTCGATATATACTATCAT
>JANNCH010000365.1:0-8856 GCA_031386315.1 Pseudobdellovibrionaceae bacterium | reverse complement strand
TCATCGACCCAAGTGCGGATGAAACTGCCTTTTGAACAATAGATTTCGAAATCAGCATAGGACTGCTCAATATTGCATTCGAGCATTTTCACGTCGTAAAAACGCATTTTCTTTTTTGGAATTTCAACTGCTTTTTCTTCGCGAGCGTACTCGTAAAGTTTTTTACCATCGATTTTCATCGCAGAAAAAATAGGCACTGGTAATTCAAACTCACCCGTTAATTCTTGCATCGCTTTTTCGACTTGGGCCAAAGTGATATCAACAGGTTTTGTTGTCAAAACAGTCCCGGTGGTATCCAACGTGTCAGTTGTAATTCCGAATTGCGCACGCACACGGTAGGCCTTATCGCCCTCTAAAATATACTGACTGAGCTTTGTGCCTTCGTTTACAAGACAGGCCATCAATCCTGAAGCCAGTGGATCTAGTGTGCCAGAGTGCCCAACACTTTTAGTGCCTAAAATACGACGCAAACGAGCCACCACATCGTGGCTTGAGATTCCGGAAGGCTTGTCCACCAAGACAAGGCCATGAAATATATTATTCATCGTCTTGTTCGGGTTCTTCGGTTATTTTTGGAATATTGAGTTCTTGAATGATGCGTTCGATTTTTAGAACTTGTTCGGTCGCATGATCAGGTAGAAAGGTCAGTTTTGGGCAATAGCGCATTTTCAATTCTTTACCAATGTAGTTTTGAACTTCAAAGGCACGCTCTTGCAGAGTTTCGATCGCAAGATCTTTGTCTTCATCAGAACCTAAGATACTGATGTAAACCTTTGCCGTGCGCAGATCCCCCGGCATTTTCACCGAAGAGACCGTTATAATACCTGGCAAAGGCAATTTGAATCCCCGAATGAGAAACTGGGCGATGGTGACTTGAATTTCTTTTTCAACGCGGCTGACGCGACGACCATCGTCCACTTTTTTCATTACAGAGAAGCTCCTAATTCACGAGCCACTTCTTTTTTAATATAAGATTCCATAATATCGCCGACTTTAACGTCATTGAAATTCTCGATGCCGATACCGCACTCGTAGCCAGTCGCAACTTCTTTTGCATCGTCTTTGAAGCGTTTCAATGAAGCCAACTTGCCTTCGAATATAATTTTACCGTCACGGATCAAGCGCACCATATTGTTACGTGCCACTTTACCTTCAGTAACGAAACAACCTGCAATCAAGCCGATTTTTGGAACAGTGAAGGTATTGCGTACTTCCACTTTACCAGTCACTTCTTCAACCACATCTGGAGTGAGAAGACCCGACATCGCTTTTTTCAGATCGTCGACCATTTCGTAAACGATGCTGTAAGTGCGCACATCAATGCCCAATTGCTTAGCTTTCGCTTGCGCGCCTGAATCAGGTCGCACACCGAAACCAAGAACGATCCCTTTAGCTGTGTGTGCTAAAAGAACATCGGATTCGTTGATGCCACCGACGCCGGTGTGGATAATTTTTGTTTTCACTTCAGCCGTTGTCAGCTTCGCGATCATCCCTTGAATAGCTTCGAGTGAACCCTGAACATCGGCTTTAAGAACCAATGCCAATTCTTTCACGTCCCCGGCTTTTACTTTCGAGAAGATATCTTCGAGGCTCAACTTAGCAGCTGGGACATTCGCTAATGCGTGTGCCGCATCCAAACGGTTGCCCGCAACGCTTTCAGCAGTCGCTTCATCTTTTACGATATCAAACTTATCACCCGCACGCGGAGTCGAATCCAAACCCAGTACTTCAACTGGATAGCCTGGTCCTACTTCTTGTACACGTTCGCCACGATCGTTTGTCAAAGAACGGATACGTCCCATAACTGTTCCCGCAACGATGTGTTGACCGACTTTAACGGTTCCATCTTTTACGAGAATTGTAGCGACACTTCCTTTGCCTTTTTCCACTTTTGCTTCAATAACGATTCCCGTTCCTGAGCGCAATGGATTGGCTTTCAAATCTTGAACTTCAGCCACTAGTTTAATATTTTCTAGCAACTCTTTGATACCGGTCTTTTTCAGAGCAGAAACTTCACAGAAGATCGTTGTTCCACCCCACTCTTCCGGTACGATTTCAAACTCAGTTAATTGCTGTTTGATTCGTTCGGCGTTGGCACCTGGTTTATCAATTTTATTCACTGCTACGATGATCGGAACACCTGCTGCTTTGGCGTGATTAATCGCCTCGGCTGTTTGTGGCATCATACCATCATCAGCCGCCACCACGATAATCGCGATATCGGTTGCATTGGCACCACGAGCACGCATCGCCGTGAAGGCTTCGTGACCCGGAGTATCCAAGAAAGTGATCATGCTGCCATCTTCAATTTTTACACTGTAAGCACCGATGTGCTGAGTGATCCCGCCGGCCTCGCCTTTAGCAACGTCTGCATTACGGATGGCATCGAGAAGTGATGTTTTACCGTGATCGACGTGACCCATAACGGTCACAACTGGTGGACGGTGAATAGAAACTGCCGTCAAATCACCGAAAGCCGAAGCTTCCGCAATATCTTCTGCAGATTTGAAAACGTTTTGTGCTTCCCATTTAAATTCTGGCGCAATCAAAGCCAAAGTATCAAAATCAAGACTGGTGTTCATGTTCGCCATAACACCATTTGCAATCAAAACTTTGATCAATTGTGGAGCCTTCAAGCCCATCTCCATCGCGACATCGCTGACTTTCATCGAGCCATTCACTTTAAGTACGCGCTTTGCCGCACTCGGAGTCGTCAATTGAACTTTTTTATTATTTCCATCAGAAACTTTTTTCTTTTTCGGCTGGAAAACCATTTCACGCTTACGGAACTCAACAGCATTGAAAGACTGTTTGATTTCTTCTGCTTCACGCTCTTTTGCAGTCGGACCTGTCGCCGTGATCACTGTCTTTTTTAATTTTCTATCAAAGTCTTTTTTATTATCGTAACCGCCAGAACCCTCTGTTGGAGGCATTTCAGGCTGCATCGGAGTCGACACAAAGCCAGTACGAATATTACGGTTGCCCGCAGGGCCACCGGGACGACTAAATCCTGTTGAATTGCGATCAGCGCTGAAGCCGCTTCCGCCAGCCTGCGCCGGACGAGTCATGCCGCCACCTTGAGGACGATCACCCTGTGGACGTCCTTGCGGAGCCACACGAGATAAATCCATACGACCTATAATATTGCGACGACCAACAGCTGCAGACGGAGTCGATGCACTCGCCACACCACTATTGCCCATAACAACTTCTTTTTTACGTGCAATCACTGGGGCCGCAGGGGCAGCAGGCGCTGTAGTCACTGTTTCAGTCGCTACAGGCGCAGACGCTTGCACGACTGCTGCCGGAGCCGCTGGAGTCGCTGCCATTGCTGCTTTCGGAGTTACCACCGAAGTCGCTATTGCTTCCTCAACTTCTTCATTTTTATGAACAGTTGCTTTTACAACAGGAGCCGGAGCTTCTTCGACAGCCAAAACTTCGACATCAGCCTCTTCAGCACCTTTTGCCTCAGCCTCTTCCGTATCTTTCGTCTTACGACGAATCACAGGTGATTTTGCCGGAGCCGCTGCTGCCGTGGCCGCTGCTGTGACTGCTTTTTCTGCCGCAGGTGCCGCTGCTTTTTTAGCAGGAGCTTTGCGAGTGGCCACTTTTTTAGGTTTTGCCTCACCAGTCGCTTTGTCGCCACCGCTCAGTTTGATTTTAATCTGCTCAAGAACCTCTGGCTCGATCTCGGCCATGTGGCTTTTGATAGGTAGGTGCCACTCACGGATTTTATCCATAAGAGCTAGCGGCGTTAGTCCCACTTCTTTTGCAAATTCAAAAACTTTTGGATTACTCACTCAGTCTCCTGTTAATCAATCTTATTAGATTACTCTTGATCAGTCGTTCCCTGTTCCAGCTTTTGCAACTCAGCCTTCAGGCGCTGATCTGCTTGTTCTTTCGCTGAACCAGAAGATTTACTGTTTATTGCTGCAGGCGAAACCGGTACTGGAATGCCTTCAGATTTATACTTCTCGACGATGGCTTTCGCTTCGCTGACAAGTTTTTCAGCTTTTGCAGGATCGTCATAACCCGGAATGGTCATGATTTCTTCTACGCTAGCAGATGATACGGATTGGAATGAACCAAAGCCGGATTGGAAAATATTTTGTGCCATGGTCTCAGACATACCTGGGATCAACATCAAGTTGAAAATTGATTCTGCAGTACGTGATGAAGCCGATGTTTCAGAAATGATATCCAATTTCCAAGTTGTCAATTTAGCAGCTAGGCGCACGTTTTGACCACGCTTACCGATTGCAAGACTCAATTGATTATCTGGAACAACGATTTCCATCTCTTTATTAGTATCATCCAAGAATACACGTGAAATTTCAGCCGGAGCCAAAGCATTGCACGCGAAACGAGTGATATCTTCATCCCAAGAAACGATGTCGATTTTTTCGCCACGAAGTTCTTGTACGATATTCTGAACGCGCGAACCCTTCATACCAACGCAAGCCCCTACTGGGTCTACACTGTTATCTTTAGAACGAACGGCGATTTTTGCACGTTGTCCTGGTTCACGAGCGGCCGCCATAATTTCAACCACACCGTCATAGATTTCTGGAACTTCCATTTCAAAAAGTTTCATCAAATAACGCTCATCTGCACGAGACATAATGATCTGTGGTCCACGAGTGGTTTGACGAACTTCAGACAAGTAACCTTGCAAACGATCGCCTGGCTTGTATTGCTCGCCCGGGATTTGTTCACGTGGTGGAATATAAGCTTCAGTACGTCCCAGATCGACAACGATCGCGCCTTTTTCAACACGACGAGCGATTCCAGATGCGATCTCGCCTTTTCTTTCTTCAAATTCATTGAAGATGATTTCGCGTTCAGCATCGCGGACTTTTTGCATGATAATTTGTTTTGCTGTTTGTGCAGCAATACGGCCCAAATCAGTCGCTTCCATCTTAATACCGATAGAATCGTCCAACTGAACATTTGGGTCTAACTTTTGAGCTTCGTCGAAAGGAATTTCAACCTCTTCATCGATGAATTTTTCACGAGGCACAACCTCTTTAAATTCATGTAATTCAACTTCGCCAGTTTCTTCATTGTACGAAGCTTCAATTTCACGGTAAGTGCCGTATTTTTTACGAGCTGCTACCAACATACCTTGAGTGATTGCTTCAATAACAACGGCCTTATCAATGCCTTTGTCTTTTCCAACTTGTTCAATCACTCGTGCCAAATCTGAAAACATATTTTCAGCCATTATCGGACCTCTTTATTTGGTTTACTTTTTCTGACCTTTATTAAAATCAAATACAATTTTTGCCTTTTCAATCACGTCATAAGGAATGTTGATTTCAACATCCTTAATTTTGAAGTGAACCCCTTGTTCGTTGGCAGATGTGATAACATCTTCAACGGTCTTTGAGGATTTCCATTTTTTATCAGTCACGCCCAAAGCTTCAAAAGCCTTCGCAGACTTGATCAAAACTTTTTTGCCCACGGCTTTTTCAAAATGCCAAGGTTTCGTCAAGTGACGTTCTAAGCCCGGAGATGAAACTTCCAATGCGTAGGCCGGGCCAGGGATAAGTTCTTCATCTAATTCTAACCATGCATTGAGGGCCTTCGAAACACGAGAGCATTCATCAACACCTATGCCCGTTTCGTTATCAATATAGATGCGAAGTGCGCGGCCTTTGCCTGCACCTGTGTATTCCATATCATAAAGGATACAGCCTTCAGCTATGGCGATCTCTTTAACTTTTTCTTCTACTTTTTGCATCCAACTAGGATTCTCTGACATTGAACCTGACATTGATCTATGACTCCAAAAAACTGATACTGTTTACATGCTTTAAAAATGAAAATGGGCCCTTCAAGGCCCATCACAATAAAAGCGTAAACAAACGCTTCAAACACAAATGGACTGAAAGTCAGTCCAAACGAATGAATACAAACTAGCAAAAAAACTGAAGGTCTGCAAGGACTTATCGGGCTTCGAGCTTGTGCGAGTAAAGCAGCGCGCGCGCGCCATCCCTATAATACTTCGGCCGCTCACCCACTCGGCTAAACCCGAGTTTTTCATAGAGTTTCTGGGCTGGCAGGTTGTTTTCATGAACCTCAAGCCAGATTTCACCATGTTGATTCTTTGCGTTAATTATCTTTGAAAGTAGCTTAGCCATCAGGCGTTGCCGACGTTCACGCGGAGCCGTAGCAAGAACGGTGATTTCCCAAATGTCGACGGATTCGCGATATAAAACGAATGCTGCCAGGCTGCCATTTTGAAACGCCCCCCAGCCCTCGGTGGTCCAAATTTCGTTTTGCAGTTCTTCTTGTGGCCAATAAAAATCCGCACTCAATCCCAAATCTTTTTCAATTTCAGAAACAAGCCCCAAAATATCCGTTGAATCACGGCGGGTCAGTGGGCGAATCTCAAGGATCATTTCGCTTTGCCTTCAACTAGAAAGTTGCGCACTTTGTACTTGCGCTTGATCACTTCAAACCAAGATCTGAGGCGATCTCGCAACTGCTGACGCGCTAAAAAGCTTTTGATGCTGTCGCGAAAAGATGGAAACGGCAAATTGCCAAAGTTCGCACGATTTCTCTCGTAGTAGCCCTGTGCCTCTTGATCGGTGATGATGCTACTCATGGAATCCGTTTTGAATTTGATGAAATTCTTAGAAAGAATTTTTCGCTCCATCGTCTTTTTAAGCTCAGCATCAGAGACCTCTAAATTGTCCCAATAACTTTTCCCGCGCACAGCCTTTTCAACTTTTTCGATCGAAGCTTTTAGGTCGGCCTCTTTCACAAGACTCATGTCAAAACTTTCAGCTTCTAGATGCACCACTGTTTCAAGCAATAAGGCTGTCACATCGGAAGAAAAGTTTTTATCACCTGGGCGCGATTCGTAAAGAGCATTCAAGTTTTTTGCGTTTGCCTTGGGTGGCTCTATGATTTTTTCGAGCACTGCTGAAATCTGCACCTCACGACTTGTGATAACTCGGTCACCGGCTTGTCCCACGGACTCACTGACTACCACGGGGGCCGCAACGACTGAGATTGTAAAAACAAAGGGGATAAGTGCGAGGACAAACTTCATCTGTTCATCATGAACGAGGTCTTCCAAAAAAACAAGGCCCTCCGATTTCTCGGAAGGCCTATAACCACTGAGGAACTAAATAAATTGATCAGAGCAATTAGAATGTTACTTTACCTACGATTGAAAGAACATAGTAAGAAAGCTTTTCGATCGGAGTTCCGTACTGAGGTCCAGTCATCCAAGGAACACTGCTCGTATTCGCCTGGTAAGCTAGATTCCATAAATATCTATAGTCCAATGCAAGTGTGAATTTAGGTGTAAACACTAAATCGACTCCAGACACAACACCTACATCCACTGCGTGGGAAGTGGCCGAAGTAGGACCTGAACTATTTGAATATCCGTAGCCCGTGTTATTAGACCAAGCAAAAGTTCTATACGAATATTGCATCAATCCACCAACCACTGGACGAATCATACCACCAAAGAATTCATACTTGGCAGCCAATGCACCCGAATATTGATTCACTTCAACTGATGGCGGCATGTAAGAATAATAAGGCATATCAACATTTAGGTTTGAGTATAGGAAAGTACCTTCAACGATAAAGTTGTCATACTTAGTACCAAACTGAGCACCCAAAGAATAGTTCGTACGTACATTTCCAACACCTGGATAATCAGCAATACCAACCATGCCACCAAAATAACGAGACTCTAGAGGTGCTTCCACCACTTCGTCCTCTGCTCTCATCGCCGCGCGAATTTCTTCACGAACGATGTCACGAGTGTTTTCTTTTGGTTCTACCACGATTGGCGCAGCAACCACAGTTGGAGCTACTACGACAGGCTGTTGAACCTGTTGTACTTGCTGTACCTGTACATTTTGGTTTTGATTGAATTTGTCGCCAAATAAAATCGCAGCTCTTCTTTTTTCATCTTCCATACGAGAAATCTCAAGCTTCTCGACGATTTTTTGCTCAGTCTGAACTTCAGCATCTTGGCGGGCCTTACGAATTTGTTCCGCACGGGACTCTGTCAAAGGCGAAGCCTGAATAAGAGTAGTAGGTTGTTTTTGAACCTGAGCCTGAGCTTGCTCTTGAGCCTGCCCTTGATCAGAACGCGCGCCACTGTTGCTTGTCGCTGTTGGCGAACCTTGGTTCAAAATATAGATAGGTTGCTGATTTACAGACGAGCGTTGTGACGCAGCGGCTGAGGCCTCAGGAGCCATCTGTTGCGCAGCGATTTGATCGAGCTCTGTGTCGACCTCGCTGTCGAGGCTCTGAGCAAGCGCAAAATTAGGCGCAAGGCTCAAGGCCGCAAGGATATAGAAATACTTCTTCATACGAACTCCTCGTGGTTAAACGGGTAAAAATAAATCTTCTAGCACAGAGATGCAGTGAGCAATCACAGTGCCAAGATTTGCGCCCTCAGCGCCCCAACCTTATGTTATTGATTTTACGAAGATTTCACACGCCCTCCACAATGCGATGCAAGCTCAATTGTTCAAAAATGTGACAACTCTTGTGACAGTCTCTGAAAAAAATTCCTTGAACTTGGGGGGCAACATCATTTAAATAACCACTCGCTGAAAGCATTCACGACGGCCCTGTGGTGGAATTAGTAGACGCGCTGGACTCAAAAATTGACAAGTGAGTTTGGTGGAGCAGATAAGGGTATGGAATGACAGCAGTATTAAGAAAATCGGTAGTTTTTAAAGAAAATTGTCGGTAGCCTTTTATACCAAAGTCTAGTCTATATATGAGACAGTTAGTTCTTTGATAATTGAATAAGTTTTTAGTGGCCCCGTGGTGGAATTGGTAAATTGTTTGCCCTGCCCTATGTCTCCATAGGGC
>JANNCH010000340.1:0-3670 GCA_031386315.1 Pseudobdellovibrionaceae bacterium | reverse complement strand
ACTTGACGGTGACAGTGCCGAGATATCCAAAAATTTGTTCAATTGAAAAGCTTAACAGATAAGGTACTTGTTTCACTTCGCCTTTTAAAATGAAGTACAAAATGATTCCAACAGCGGTTAGCTTTGCCACCGACTTAAGAGCCTCAACTAGCGCCCTCATGCTTACAATTTTTTTAAGTCCTTCAATGGGATTTAATTTTTCAAAATTAGGACTGAGCGCATCTTCAACATTTAAAAAACCAATTTGCACCAGGCTAGAGGCTGCACTTATCACAAACGCGACTCCGAATACTGGAGCCAATAGAACCACAAGTCTGTAGGCACTAAAACTCATGGCGTCCATCATATTGCCTTCGCGCACCATACGAACCATATCGTTGCCGAATGAGTAGTTGAAGATTTCTAATACGTTTTGAAAAAAGAAGCGGCTCAGAACATAGACGGCTCCTGCCGAAACCAGCAGTACAACAGCAGAGGCTAGCTCGCGCGTATGCGCGACTTGACCTTGCTTACGAAACTCTTCGCGTCTCGTATCCGTTGCCTGTTCGGACTTTTCGCCCTGATCTTCTGCTGCCATCGTTCCTTCCTAGAACTCAGCTCTTATTTATAAATGCTTCATCACGGAGAACAAACTGCTCGCCGTCGCATCTATGATTCCATTCATTTCTAAAATTAATAGCGGTAAACAAATAAACACCACGGCCATACCGATCATGATTGTGACGGGCATGCTGGTGACTAACACATTAATTTGCGGAATGGCTCTTCCCAAAATACCCATGGCAAGATTTGTCACCAAGATCGCAACCATCACCGGTGCACACATCTTAACTGCCATCATCAAAATATTTTGTCCAAATGTTGCAATTTCGCCAAATACACCAATATTCAATGTCATGAAATTAACCGGAATCAGTTCGAAGCTTTGCGCTAGGCCACCCAAGAGGATGTGATGCCCATTCACCGCTAGAAATACCAGTGTTCCCAATGTGGTGTAGAACTGATCTATTGTATTTCCGTTCTGACCCAGCATAGGATTGTATTGTTGAGAGGCATTCAAGCCCACCGTTATAGAAATAAGATCACCTGTCATAGTGACAGCAAAGAAAAACAATCGGGTTAAAAACCCCATGGTAATCCCGACCAAGATCTCGCGCGCCGCCAGCGTGATTATTCCATCCGAAATAGCTTGTAGGCCTTCTGGATTCACTTTAATTGTGGGAAACAATAGGATCGAGAGCACAATCGAAAAAAGCACTTTTACCTGGACACTCAATGCGGGCGCGCCAAAGATCGCCGAGGTCACAACAAATGCTGTCATACGCATCAACACGAGCGCAAAAAGCAGAATTTGTGGTTCAGAGAATTGGTAAAAACTTCCCATTTGCTTTTATTCCCTCACCATAACTGAAATATTTTCGAATAATGTCACAGTGTAATTACTCAACACATCTAACATCCAAGGGCCCGCTAGCATAATAACAAGGGCCACAACAATCATCTTAGGAATAAATGTGAGTGTTGCCTCATTGATCTGCGTGAGGGCTTGAAAAATACTGACAGCCAAACCCACAATCAAAGTAGTTACCAGCAGCGGTGCAGAAAGCATTGCTGTAACTTTCAAAGCATCCTGGCCCAATCGTATTACTAATTCCTCAGTCATTTATACCTCAACCGAAACTTTTGACCATCGAACCAATAAGCAATCCCCAGCCATCGATGAGAACAAAAAGCATAATTTTGAATGGCAACGAAATCACAATCGGAGGCAACATCATCATACCCATGGCCATCAAGACACTGGCAGCTACGATGTCGATAACTAAAAACGGTAAAAATATGATAAAGCCAATTTGAAATGCCGTTTTGAGTTCTGATACGACAAACGCTGGAACCAAAACCATTGTCGGAACATCCGCACGCGTTTTTGGTTTTTCAACTTTCGCAAGACGAGTGAACAATGCCAAGTCAGCATCACGTGTTTGATTAAACATAAACTTTCGTAAAGGAGCCAATGTATTTTCCATAGCTTGATCTTGTGTAATTTTACCTGCTAAGTATGGCTGAATACCTTTTTGATTCATGTCAGTAAAAGCAGGACCCATCACAAAGAAAGTTAAAAACAGTGAAAGCCCAATCAGTAATTGGTTCGGTGGAAGCTGTTGCACGCCCATCGCTTGACGTAAAAACGACAGTACAATAATGATTCGAGTGAAGCCCGTCATCATGATAAAAATAGCTGGTGCAAGTGTTAATACTGTCATGACTAATACGAGCTTGATCGCATTAACAACTTCTGCTGGATTATCAGTTGTTTTGAATCCCAAATTCATCGTTGGCAGTGTCACTTGCGCAAATGCACTAGATGAAATCAAAAACAGAACTGGTACGAGTAAAAAACTTAGTATTGACCAGTTTATCTTTTTCACTCTAGATCCCTCATGCCGCGCAAGCGTTTGGAAACTTTATCCTTAATACCACCAAAAGAAAAATCTTCACTATCATCTCGAGAATCATCTTTGGTGGTTTCGTTTTTGGAAGAAGAAAGAATTTTTGAAAAAGTTGCCGGAGTTTCTTCTGGCACTTCATCATCTAAAAGCGAAAGGGACTTAATCATTGTAATATTGCTGTCTGTTACGCCGATTAAAATTGATTCACCTGCAACACGTACGATCGCCAAACTTTTTTTCGGTCCTAAATAATGTTGTTGCAAAACTTTGATCTGCGTCTGACTTTTCACTCCTTTAGGCACTGCGTATTTTTTCAGAAACCAAAAAACTCCGCCACCTAAAAGACCGACCATTGCCAAACTAAAGAAAACTCTGAAGGCAGTATTATCACCAGCAGTCGCTTTTTTGTTTGCTTATAAATTAAAAGCAATCTCTGACTCTTTGCGAGTGTCTTTTGCTTCAGTAGTTTCTGCTTTAGCCTCTGCTTCGACTTCAGGTTTTACATTCGTCAAAACAGGAGTATTAGAGTCTGTAGATTCTGCCGCAGTGGCTACCAACGAAAAAGAAGCGAAAACAGTCATGATAATAGCGATCAACGACAAACGCATTCTTGTAACCCCTACTTTAATTGCTCAACACGTTCAGCCGGAGAAATAATATCCGTCAAACGCACACCGAATTTTTCATTCACTACCACGGCTTCACCGCGGGCGATCAATTTGTCATTTACCAAAACTTCCATAGGTTCGCCGGCTAATTTACTTAGCTCGATGACGCTACCTTGAGTTAAATTTAATAACTCACTCACTGGCATTTTTGTTCGGCCAAGTTCGACCGTGACTTTAAGTGGAATATCCAGGATCAAATTCAAATTGCGGTCTTTACCAGCCGCGATTGCTGAATCTTCTTTACGAACATTTTCGGCCATGGTTGCGGCTTCTTCTAATAGCTTATCTGCCATGTTATCTGCTGTATCGTCGCTCATTCTTCCCCCTACTTCTCAACTGGACGCGTGACTTGAACCGCGACAGTGCCATGATGTATTCCGTAATAACCTTTGAATTTCTTAATATTTTCTACTTGGATGTCGAACTCTCCTGAAGCATCTTGATCCAATGGGATCACATCTCCTACTTTTAGAGTCATTAGATCTTTCAGTTTAATTTCTGTTTCACCTAAATTCACTTTGATTTCAAGATCTGTCTCGTAAAGCTGTTCAC
>JANNCH010000313.1:0-4016 GCA_031386315.1 Pseudobdellovibrionaceae bacterium | reverse complement strand
CCCATGGTAGGGACAAAAGCAACACCCTCGCGAATTTGCGAGCGTATGGATTTCATTTCAGCGACGGACTCAATAACTCGGGTCATGAATAGCTTTCTTTTGCAGTGGGGAACTTTTGTTCAACCACTTCATTGTGATACTCATTAAAGACTTTTTGTAAAACTTCAAAGCCATTGAAATACTTTTTCAAAAACTTAGGTTTGAATCCCTGATTCATTCCGAGCAAATCCTGCAGGACTAAAACCTGACCATCTGTCCCGACTCCTGCGCCAATCCCGATAGTGGGCACATCTAGTAATTCTGTGATTTCAGTGGCGAGTGTTGAGGGCACGCATTCTAAGACAACAGAAAAGCATCCGGCATCTTGCATTTGCAAAGCCTGTTCTTTGATTTTTGCTTTGGCCTTATCGTCACGGCCTTGAACTTTGAATCCACCCAATTGGTGAACGGATTGAGGGGTCAGACCCAGGTGGGCCATAACAGGCACGCCCGAATTCACCAAGTGTTTAACAAGTTTTAAATTGCCATCGGCCCCTTCCAATTTGACCGCCTGAACGCCCGCTTGCATGATTTTTTCAATGGTATTCATATTCGCCGTAAGACCCTTGCGGTAAGAGCAAAAAGGCAGATCACCAACGACAAGCTTGTTCGGTGCACCACGAACGACGGCGGCACAGTGCAGGGCCATCATTTCTATAGAGGCATTCAGCGTTGTATTGAATCCATGCATTGTCATGGCAAGGCTATCACCCACTAAAATAGAATCTATTTCTGTTTGATTGATAATCTGTGCAAATGAGTAATCATAGCAAGTGATCATCGACAGCTTTTGATTTTGGCGTTTTTTTTCTTGAAATTCTAAGATGTTCATTTATTTCTCCAATTGCTTTGTCGCAAAGTATTCAGGCCAATGGGTTTGCACGAAGGCAGTGTATATTTTTTGGTAAGGATCATTTGTAAGCGCTTGCAAATTTTTATCGACGGTCCCTCGATCTTTGCGAGCAATGGGGCCCGTGAGTGCTTGATGTGGGTTCGCAAAAACATTCTCGAGGATTTTTTCAATGTAAAGTTGAGCGGCCTCGGAAGGCACATTCATCTGTTCAAATCCCGCAAGCATTTTTTGTGTCAGCAATGTCGTAAAGTTTCCACCCAACACACAAAGCGCATGATAGAAGGGTTTTTGCTCTGCACTTAAAATAGAAAAGCTGTTTGGCAGCCCGGGCAGCGCTTGGCTCAGCTGCTCGGCACCCGTCAAAGAGAAATGAATTTTTTGATAAAATTCGAGCGAGTATAAATCTTTACCAAATGTCATCAGCGGGTGGGCGGCAATCAGTCCCGGGATATTCAAAGCGCCTGAGAAATGCACAATGATTTTATCAAAACCGTCAAAATGCTTTCGATAAACACTTTCAATGGCATTGTCAGAAATGGCGAGTAATACATGGCTGGCTTGATTTAAATTATGGGCCAATACTTGGGCATCTTGAGAGCGATCCCAGTCACAGTAGTTAAGTTGTAGTAGTTGAAAGTAGTGTTTGAGGTGATGAGCGAGGCGACCTGAACCTATGATCAAGAAATGAGGGGTGCGCGCTTTGTCTGTAAGGACGTTCTGTGTGCTCATCTTTTATTGCTCCGGTACCTGTCTGCAAAAGCCGATCAAGTCCTATGTAATGCCTTGTAATTTAGCACTATTTAAGAGAAATACAAGGACTGTTCAAGGAGTCCCGCAGCGATGAAGAAATACACCTATTGGATTGTGGCCACTTTAATTATGGGAAGTCTGATTTATTTGATTTCAAGGCCCGAGCTTGAGCCCCAAAATTTACCTAAAATTAAATTTACGCAGGTCGAAAATCCAGCGATTTTTGGCGAACTTATTCTGAAGCAACTGCAAACAGAAGTGAGACTGTCTCCGGTTCTTTTACTAGGGGTCACGCCCGAGTATCCCGAAGATCTTGAGTTATGGAAGGCTTTTTTAGCTGCAAACACCGAGCCCGGTTTACGATATGACATGGTCATTGTAGATCCCCAGTTGCCTCGTATAGAAACTATTCCAACAACATTGAAGATGGATTTAAAAACCGAGATGGATCGTTTTGCTAAAGGGATTATGGTCGCACGTGCGCAGAATATGCGAGTGGCGGTGATCGTGCCAACAATTTATGCTTCACAGTTATTAAGTCGTAATCCCGCTGATATTTTGAAAAATGCAAAAGCTGTCGAGTTTACAAGTTTTTCCATTGTGAAGTTCCCTAAGAGTCTTGAGCAAGCGGCCACTTTCCAACCCGGCTGTTCGGTCGACAAAGAAGATCGTGAAGGCACGGGACCCTTGGGATGCATGTTGCGAACAAAAGCTCGTAAAACATATCGTGCAAAGCTAGAGCCCGAAAAGTTTTCAGGACTCATGGATCAAATCGACGCGAATGATTATTTGATTTTGTTCAATAAGAATTAATAACCTTCGAAGCATTTAAGTATCTAGTTTTCCCTAAGTGAAAAATCCGATTCTCGACTTAAGTTCTAATGTATCTAGATATAGGGGCGCTTAGGCCGAGCGTGTGCCTTGCATTAAAACTCGATTTTAATACTTTACATATTAATATTGTATATACATAATTGAGGTCTGAGTGTGTTTTCAGTGGGATAATCAGAAATCTGAAGAAAATTTAATCAAACACGGAATTTCGTTCTCTGAAGCTGCTTCAGTATTTTTTGATCCTCAGATTATGCTATTATCCGATGAAAACCACTCTAAGGCTGAAGATCGTTTTTTTGCCCTCGGATGTTCACAATCAAAACGAGTCTTATTTGTTGCATTTACTTACCGGAGGTCAGAGCGTTATGAAAAAGAAATCTATCGTATTATCAGCGCAAGAATTGCAAACAAAGCTGAAAGAAAAATATATCAGCAAAAAAATTAAAGATTCTGATATCAAATACTTAGACATACCTGAGCAATCCGCAGCCAAGCTCAGTAAATTTAAGCGCGTCGGCCGCCCGCTTGTCGGCGAAGCCTATAGGAAAGCCATTTCTGTTAGAATTGATGAAAAAGTTCTGATTAAACTCAAAGACAAGGCAATAAAGAAAGGCATCGGTTATCAATCTCTGATCAATCAGATTTTGAAGAAAGCTGTTTAGCTTTCGCATAGTTCGAAGGGATATCTAGTTCAAAGGCATAATCAAGTTCAGCGCATCTGCGACTTCTGCGGATTCGTTGATAACACGCTGGCTTAGGTAAATATCTTTATTGAAATAACCAAAAGCCCGCAGATTATTCGTGCGCCACTGGCCGCTGGCATTGGCTAGATTATAACGTGCATTTTTATAGGCGGTGGCTTCGTTCAATTTATCCAAGGCCCAATCGGAGTGGTGCGAGAACGCCCAAGCCTTTGCAGGCTGTGAGATATGGCAAGTCATGCAATCAAGCGTATTGGGATTGTGTAAGTGCGGGTCTTCAGCTCGGAAGGCTGCACCGATTTCGGCAATCACGACTTGTTTTTCAGTAAGGCTCGAATCTTTTGCAATACTATTGATTGTGTCTGGGCCCGTTGGTTTAGGTGCAAAGCCACCCGCAAATTGTGTGAATGGGGATGCATTGTTCACAAAGCTCTGTACACTCGCATATTTTAAACGGGGGATGAGCATTTTGTTAACACTGCCATCAATAGCAATATCAATGCCTGTGAAATGCCACATAAGCCCACCACCACGTAAAGCCATGATGGTGACACGTGAAATGTTCGTGGCCCCGGCATATTTCAAAACAATTTTATTAAAGTCTTGAAGTGAATCATCCTTAGATGATTTCCATGCGGGATGGATAGCAAGTGGCAGATTGGCTGTCTGCACATTGTATTTCTTTTTCCAATCCACCAGATCTTTGAGCAACAAAGTGAACTCATCATCGGTCAGAACGTAAAAACTATGCAAGGTCGCATCGATGCTCATGACTCCAAGGGCAGGATGCATTTCAAGGGGTTGCCACACCATGCGGATTTGCTTTTGGCAAGGTTGCG
>JANNCH010000263.1:0-1986 GCA_031386315.1 Pseudobdellovibrionaceae bacterium | reverse complement strand
GATCCTTACCGTAGTCCGGCTGCAGCAGTGGTTGAAAGTATCATCATGGGGATTTGGACCTTGCATTGTTCTTGCTCAAAACAATTTCATGACAAGACATCGACTGTATAAAGAAGATCCAAAAAATGTGCGTGAAACACTTAATCAAGCCTATGATTTGGCTCGAATCATTCATCAAAAAGAAAAAAAATCAACAACAGTTCTTAGCCAGATTGATCGGCAAGGCTTTTATGTTAGATACGGATTTAAATCTCTCATGGGGTTTTGCAACTTGGGTTTAAAATTTTCTCGAACACAAAGTCAGCGCATCACCTCTCAAGTGCGACGCACATTACCTACAGAAAACATCGGGCTATCAGAGTCCTTATCTCAGCAGTAAAGATATTTACTGCAAGATTTTGGTGTTGCTCACTATGCTTTTCGTGGGGATTTCCTGCTATTGAATGATTTAATATTAATGCAGGGATATTGGGGCAGTGGCTTATGCTTGCCGTTATGCGACGACTATCCATACCCCATGGACTTAAGGCTTTGCACGACGACGATGGCGAGCACATAGGCCACACCGTTGAACAAAACCAATTGCATCACTGCAAACTTTGTCGAGCGCATCTCTCGCTGGGCAACTGCGACGGTTGTCATACACTGCAAAGCGATCATAAAAAATACCAACAAGCCTGCAACGCTTGCCACAGTGAATACTTTTTCACCGTGACGATTGGTCGCGGTCGACATTTCATTCAGCATGGATTTTTGAACTGTGTCCTCATCTTCTGAAGTGATATTGAATACGACTCCCATTGAAGAAACGAAAACTTCACGGGCGGCAAAGGCTGAAATCAAGCCGACACCCACGCGCCAATCAACACCCATGGGTTCAAAGGCAGGCTCTATCATATGACCGATTTGACCTGCGTAACTGTTTTCTAATTTTTGCTGGGCATTTTCATTTTTATGATCCGGGAATGTTGTCCCTACCCAAATAATCACGGCAAAAATAAAGATCATCGGACCTGCACGTTTAACGTAAGAAAGCGTACGACTGAACGCTTGTTGCAACAATACACGCATCTTTGGTCTTCGATAAATGGGAAGTTCCATCATAAAAAATGCACGGTCTTTTTCGGGAATCAATTTATTCACGATGAATGCCGCCACTGCGCCCACAACCAAAGAGCCCAAATACAGCGCTGCTAAGGCAAGCCCTGCCTTCCACGCAGGCTCATTTCGAAACAAAAAGGCTAACAGCAATGCATAGACCGGCAATCGTGCAGAGCACGTCATAAGGGGTATAACAAAGTTTGTGATCCAACGATCACGGGCTGAAGAAATGTTGCGAGTAGCAATCATCGCAGGGATTGCACAGGCAAATCCAGACAAGATAGGCACAAATGAACGACCACTCATGCCCAGTTTTGAAAAAGGCTTATCAATCAAAGTGGCTGCACGGGCCAAATAGCCAGAACCTTCAAGAATACCAATACCGAAAAATAAAATAAAAATCTGTGGTACGAATACAAATACGGCACCAAAGCTAGACACAATGCCATTGGCCAAAAAATCCACTAACAATGAGTTTTCACCCCAGCCAGAAACGATTTCGTTGAGCTTTCCAAAACTACCGTCGATGGCGTCCATAAATGGAGCTGCAAACCAAAAGATTGAAGTGAACAAAGTCCCCATGATTATAGCAAAAATCAAGAGTCCAAAGTAAGGATTTAAAAGAACACGATCTAGCTTTTGTGTTGTTGCTAAAATTTTATTGAGCTTCGCTTCAGAACCTTGAGTTTTATGAGTCAGTGTTTCGTTTGCGATATCCGCAACCTCTTTGAGTTTTTGCTCTTGCAAGGCAAAATCCCAGATAGAAGGCGCATGGGGTTTTGATTCCACCGGCATACGATCAAGTTCAGCGACCACGTCCTTCAAACCACCCGCTAACAAGCCATCAAACTGCACGACAGGACATTTGTATTTACCTTTTAAAAA
>JANNCH010000248.1:0-16361 GCA_031386315.1 Pseudobdellovibrionaceae bacterium | reverse complement strand
TCGATATCAAAAAAATCTTCGGGCGAGTCGCTAGTCGCGCGTGCAATTTTATTTATCAACGACATGCGGTCGGCTTGATCAATATTGTATGCTGCCACAAACTTACTGAGCATATAGTAATTCCAAGGGCCCATACCTACGCACTGATTCTGTGCATTCGTTAGCATAGTTTCAGTGGCAGAGCGGATTGCTTGCGAAAAACCTTGAAAGCCAGCAATAATCGCCGGGGGTCTAAATAGTTTTACACCGCTCATTGTCCCCATTTGCCTACAAGTATTTTCATTCGGTGGCATGGGCTTGAACGGCACATAGGTAATACAAAAAGAAGGGGCTTCGTAAAAATCAGCCAATTGCGCAGCCGTGATTTTACCTGATATCGGAAGTTTGCGTACCTTGTCCTCTTCAGCGTCAATTGGATTGGGTGACAAATCTGGGTCTTTAATAAATGGCGAAGCGTCGCCTTTAGAGTCAAACTCTCCGGCGCTTCCAATGACTCGGTAGCGCCAAGTCAAAAGCTTCCAACTTTGACGAATTTGATAATTCACGTGGGCAATGGCATTCATGTTTTCAGCTTGCTTCATAGCACCGTAGTAAGCCGCTAAATCCACAGAATTTTGTAAATTGATTTTATGATGAACTAGCAAACCGACATTGATAACCATCGCAAAAAATAAGAATAATATTTGAAATATGAGCGCAACAAAGATTGCAACCTGGCCGTTACGCTTTTTAAGAATAAATGTGTTTTTCACGATCTGCTGGGCCATGTGTAAAATATTGTCTCTTATACTTTCAATGGGTGCAACAACTCGACCTCGAAAACTTTGACTTGTTCCACTATGAAATGACAGACTTTTAGCCACAGCGGATAGCCCAAGCGCTATCTAAGGAGACTCGACAATGGTCCGTTATATACTAGCACTAATCACCATTTTCACAGCGACAACAAGTTTTGCAGCTGAAAACTTATTTGAAGGCTATTCAAAAGTTCTAGTGAACGGACAGCACTCAGGCTATGTAATCAGTCGTTACGATTTTGATTCGAAAAAAAATCAATTTCACTCGGCTTATTTTTTGAAAACTGGAAAAGGCGCCGGCGAAATCACTGAAAGTCTTAAAGCCATTGCAAGTGCTGACCTAACGCCCATTTCATACGAATATACTTCAGTTGTTGGCAAAGATACAAAAACCATTGATGCCAAATTTAAAAACGGGACAATGACAGCCGTTGTAAAGACAAACGGTAAAATCTCACGTGTTGAAAGAAAATTACCAAAAGGTACTTTTTTAAGCAGTTTCTTAGTTTACCTGATGCTGAAGAGCAAAGACGGTCTGAAATCTGAAAGCAAATACGAATACCAAGCCATTGCCGAAGAAGATGCTAGCATTCAAAAGGGCCAGGCCCTTGTGGGCAAAGAAGAAACTTTCAATGGATTCAAAGCCTTTAAAATCTTAAACACCTTCAAAGATGAAAAGTTTTTAAGCTATGTGAATGATCGTGGCGAAGTCCTTGGCACAAACGTGATGTCACAAGGCGTGGGCACTGAAATTGTTAGCAACTCAATTGATGCCACAAAAGACCAGCCGGTTAACACTGCTTTATTATCTGCCATTTTTGGCAGCGTGCCCAAGGGCGAAAACAATGTCGCCGCCCGTTCGAAAAAAGGTCTTATACCTGCAACAAAATCACCTGGCAAAACCGAGGGCATTCCCGGCGGCCAAGGTATTTTAATTAAGCCCAGTTCTGAAAATTCTAAATCACAATCAGAAGAAGGAAAGTAGTCCATGAACAAGCTAATTGGTCAGCACATGCTTATCGGCGTGTCGGGGCTTACCCTTACCAGCGACGAAAAAAAATTCATAGTTGAAAATAACATCAGTGGTGTTGTTCTTTTTTCGCGCAATATTTCTGAACCCAAACAAATTCATGCGCTTTGTTCTGAAATCCAAGCTCTGCGCTTTCAGATGCTCGATAAAGCTCCGCTTTTCATTGGTATCGACATGGAGGGCGGCCGTGTTGCTCGACTGACATCACCATTCACAATTTGGCCACCACTGAAAAAACTAGGCGATCTTGATGCCCCTTCCGTTTCTTTTCACTTGGCTAATAAAATGGGACAAGAGTTACGTGCTGTCGGAATTAATTTAGATTTCGCACCCTGTGTGGATATTTTTACCAACAAAAAAAACACGGTCATCGGAGATCGCTCGATTAGCACGGATCCTGAAATGGTGGCTAAACATGCGTCTGCCCTCGTACGCGGATATATAAAATCAGAAGTGATTGCCTGTGCAAAACATTTTCCAGGACATGGGAACACGATCGTAGACAGCCATGAGGATCTTCCCGTTGAAGAATTAGATCTGGCGCGACTTGAATCATGCGAACTGATTCCATTCAAAAAATCTTTCAAGGCCCGAGTAGAAATGGTTATGACTGCTCATATCATGTTCCCCAAAATTGATCCTGAGTGGCCAGTGACTCTGTCAGAAATTTTCTTGAAAAAGATTTTACGTGAACAGATGCGCTACAAAGGCCTTATCATCACAGATGATTTAGACATGAAGGCCATGGCAAAACATTATAGCCGCGAAGTAATCCCGGTGCGCTCACTGCAAGCTGGGGCTGATCTTATTTTGTATTGCAACGAACCAGATTCACCAGCCAAGGCCATGCATGATGTGATGACGGCACTTGCCGACGGTCGTCTGAAAAAAGATGATTTACAAGTCACACACAAAAGAATTTTAGATCACAAAAAAACATATTTGCAAAACCCAGATCCAATGCCCATTGCAGAGGCCATTAAATTAATTGGTCACCCAGAACATTTGCGTATAGCGGCCGCCATTGCTAACGGCACTGTACCGGAAGGTTTATTGCCAGAATAAATCTGGCAATATTTTAATCCCTTAGATAGTGACAAGTATAGCCGCCAGGATTTTTAACTAGATAATCTTGGTGATAATCTTCGGCTTTATAAAATGGCTTGGCCGCTGTGATTTCTGTGGTGAGTGGCTTTTTCCATTTTTTAGATTGTTCGACAGATTCTTTTTTAGCGAGCGCCGTTTTTCGTTGTTCTTCACTTTGATAAAAGATCACTGATCGATATTGGGTGCCGACATCGTTACCTTGGCGATTCAGGGTAGTCGGGTCATGAAGTCTGAAAAAATAATCGAGTAACTTTTCATAACTTATTTTTTTGGGGTTGAAATACACACGCACAACCTCGGCATGTCCTGTTGTTCCGTTATGTACATCTGAATAAACAGGGTTCAATAAGCCCCCGCCCGAGTATCCAACATCCGAGCGAATCACTCCTGGCAGTTTACGAATAATATCTTGCACGCCCCAAAAACAACCGCCACCAAAAATCGCAACCTCTTCATTTACAGCAGTTGCTTTGACTTCTGGTTTCGCCTTCGCGTGGGCACTTCCAAGACAAAAAAGACCGATGATCATAATGAGCCATTTGTTCATACGTCCTCCAACCTATCTTTCGTGCGAGTTCACCTAAAAGTTACTGCCGATCTTCGCAACAGTCTTGAAATAGTTTCATGTGACTCATAGCAATGCCCAAACAACGCCCAGGTCACAATGCCTATCTATATGATACTGCTATACTTTATGCCGTCACCCCAGACCCTTAAATGGCTCGTTTATTGATACTAAGCTTGTTGCTTATCAGGATGGAATTTCCAGGAGTTTTTATGAGCCTAGATTTTAAAGATAAAAAATCCCCAATGGATTATCAAATGTGGGCAATAGCTCACACAGAGCCCGTGCAAAATAAATCCGGTCGATTCATGACTCTTTCTGCCATCGTGCACGCGGGATTGATTCTTGCGGCCGCAGTGATGACAGTACCAATCACTGAAAAAATTAAAACTGAAACCATTAGCATTGAAATTGAAGAGCCTTTACGCCCCATAGCTCAAGGGGTAGAGACTGTCCCAACACAAGGCAGTCCCGCTAGCAGTTCGCTCGATTTACCTGCGGAATTACCACAGGCCGAAACTAAAGTAGATTCGTCTGCAGTCAGTTCAGAAGACGTCATCATTGAAAAACCAACTATTGCCGCTCGTCTTGTAGAGCTTCCTACAGAACCAGAGACTCTTCCAGAATCACAACAAAAAATTTCAACCATTGCTAAAGCTGAACTTAAAAAACCAGCACCGGCCTTGAAAGCTGCAACAAAAACCGCAGCAGATGCAAATCCCGTCAAGATTGGCCCGCCAGCCGCTGCTAAAGTCGCGACCATCGATGACATTGAGGCCCCAGAAGTGGATACGGCAACTGAAGAAGTCCGCCATTCAATGGTGCCGACTGCGTACTCTGAAAATTTAGACAAAGACCTTGAAAGCATTGATGACAAACAGTCTCACGCACTTGCTGAAGAAAAAAATAAAATTGATCAAGAAGCCGATGCCGTAGACGCTGAAAATGACGAGGCACTTGAGAACGTGCAAAATCAAACACAGAAAAATATTGCTGCGCTTGAAGCAACAAACACTGCTCGACGTGAACGAGATGCTCAAGCGATCGCAAATGCACTGGCAAAAGAAAATGCAGCCCGTGAAGCTGCTGCCGCAAAGCACGCTGCCGCAGTTGCAGTAGCACAAACAGCTATTCAACAAGGAGCTGGGGATGCAGATGGCGATGGCGCCGGAAGCAAAGGATTGGATCAACAAGGACCACTCGCCGGAACGGCCGATGGTGTTCGTAGTTTGGACCAATTAAGACAAATGCCAGGGAATCCGATCCCGCAGTATTCAAATCGGGAACGCCTAGATCGCCAATCAGGCGTCGTGACTTACCACGCCTATGTTAAAAAAGACGGAACGCTTTCTGGATTTCGCCAAGTTGGCAGCACCGGTTACGCTAATTTAGATTCAAAAACTTTAAATGCGCTTCAACAATGGCGCTTTTATCCAGGACAAGAAGGTTGGGTAGAACTGCCATTCAGTTGGGATCTAAAAGGTGGAGCCCAGTCAGTGGATGGCCTTTTAAGAACAAAACGTTCGGATTTATCCGGCAGATAGAACGAAAAGGGGGCGTTAAAGCCCCTTTTTTTATGCCCAAAAGAGCAGCGACATAAATAGAAAAGGCACTTGTGGGTTACACAAATGCCTTAAAGTTTCAAATATTTAACTAACTACAGTCTGTCGTTTAGTCTTTGAAAAGTTGCTTAGCAGATTTTGTAGTACCTTTGGTACGCAAAGATGCTTTACGCTTTTTACCTTGAGCAGTCTTTTTGTAGTTACGGATTGTCTCAAGTTTTTTTGTTTTAGAAGCCATATTACCCCCGGTTATTAACGGAACGAGTTAATTATCAAAATGGAAGATGCAAGTCAATGGAATGACGATAATCCCCAGACTCTTTTGTATTTCCCTGATAAGCATAGTTAAAAGCGAAGCGAGGACCATTAAAACCCACTCCCGCAGTGGTTAAATTGCGACTCGTGAGGCTTTCATGGTGAAAACCCACGCGCCACACTAAGAATTCACTCAAAAAGGCCTCCATGCCGGCCATAATCTGAGGTTTACCAAAGTTATAATTTTCAGCTGAAACGTAATCCAGACGGTACCTGACTTGTTCGCGGTAGATATAGTTCATACCTACTCCGATTGTGGGTTTCAGGCGAAAGGCTTCAGGAATGTCGTTTTTTTCACCAAAAGCGTTATAAAGAACGGCTCCAAGTCCAATATTTCCGTTCAGCACATAGGCGAATCCCAAATCCATATTGGTTTGTCGATAAGAAGTGCTTAGTGCATTTTCAATTTTGGTTTCAAAATAATGCCCTGTGATGCCAACAGTGAATTGCTGAGTCACAAAGTCAGCAAGTGAAACTGCTATGTCACTTTGCTTAGCTTGCGTGCCTAAATAATCGAATTTTTTCTGCACATACCCACCCGCGCCCGGAAGAGTACTTTCTTCGGTATTATCACTCAGACTAAAGGCCATTTCGTCTTTTGCAAACGAAGCAAGAATATGACGACCACGAAGATGCGGTAAGGTCGCGGGATTCAAGTAGATTGAGTCACCACCCTCAACGGATGCACGACCCGCACCGCCTGTTCCAGCAGATGTGGAGTAATTATAGACTTGGGCGACCGCAAGGCTAGATGTAAGATAAATCAACAGACAAACAGGAAGTTTACTGAACATGCTAAAATACCTCATTCTGATTTCGCTTGTATCCTATCAAGCACAATCAGCGCACGCCAACAGCTTTGTACAAAAATCGGTTCTGAATGGTGACAATGTGATCACCATATTGCGTAGCCAAGGTTTCACCGAAGCCCAACGCGAGTCCATTTTGGCAAGAAATAGCGGACTACGTAAACTGTTCCTCACGTTAGACACCAAATATCTTGTGCAAAAAACCAATGTAAAAACAGAAGTTCGCATTTACAACTCACAATCCAATGCAGCTTTTCGAGTATGGCGAGAAAACAAAAAATTTGGTGCCGAGATTTTAGATCGTCCGTACCAAACGAATTTGCTCAGAGTCGATGGGCGAATTTATGGCTCACTTATGAGCAGCATCCAACAAAAAATTTCGAGCAACTGGGTGGCTTCAAGATTTATTGATGCATACATATTCGATACTAATTTGAAAACGCTTGAACGTGGCGCAAAGTTTTGGCTCACTGTTGAAAAAAAATACGATCAAGGACACTTCATCAAATACGGCGAAGTCACACACACCTCACTAGAAGTGGACGGTGAATTGATCGAGAAAAAATTTATCCGCTATTCAAACGGTGGCATCTTTGCGACAAATCGCTTTACAAAAAGTGAGCGTCTGTTTTACTCGCCTGTAAATTATTTGCGTGTCGCAAGTCTTTTTCAACCCCATCGCAGACATCCCATCACGAAAAGATTGCAGCCCCATATGGGAATTGATTTTGAGCTCGCCGCGGGCGAATCCGTCTATGCCGCACGCACGGGCCGAGTCGTACGCTTAGGAAATAATCGCGCAGCTGGTAACTTTATAGTGCTCTCACATGGCAATGGGATTGAAACATCTTACAATCATCTGCAGCGCCTAGCTCCGCAAATTCGCGTAAATACATTGGTAGCTGTGGGGCAAAAAATTGCCGAGGTTGGTTGCACTGGCTATTGCACTCGTGCCCACTTGCACTTTGCCATAAAGAAAAAGGGTCGAATGGTCGACCCTTTAAACTATATTCGTCCATTCACTTCCGGAATGGAAAATTTTCTAATTACGCGTGCAAATTGAAACATACTGCGCGCAACGCTTCGTTGGCGGCGTGGCAGGTGTTAAGAAATTCTGCGTGTTGAGTCCCTGGAAGCACTCAACAGTTTGATCATACTCAACGCTGACAGATACTCCGTTAATAACTTCGTCTGGATAACAAGTGGATGTATTTGTTTTTGGCACTGCACAACGTAGTTGAATATTTACATCCCAGTCTTCAGCAGGCAAAGAGCGACGAACAATTTCTAATTCAGTTTGATAATCCTGAGCGCTAATGGCCGGAATAACTCCAGCACCAGTAATACCACCTTGAATAGCAGCATAGCTTTCTTTAGGACAAGCCTTAGAGTCCGATGCCTTAATTATGACATAGCGACGTTTCGGATTACAATTCCAAGTGGCGCCTGTGCCAACAGCACTGCCCTCTAAGTTCACTTCACTTATGCCAGTCATTATATTGTTCGGAGTCGACCAAGCCGGTTGACAGCTCCCACCCGGGCAGCCTGTTGCAGCCTTTGGCGTGATCGGCGGCACCATGACTGGTGGATTCATCGCGGAATAGTCTGCCTGCAAAGTGTAGGGTGCAGCTGCAATTGCAAACACAGGAATATATGCGCGCCCGTAAGCCGCATTCGTATCTGTCGAATCTATTGGAGTTCTTGCAACATAGGGATCACCAATTTCTTTAGATGTATAAGTCATGGCTAATTGCGCATTTCTACCAAAATCATTGCGCAATGCCTGAGCGATGGCTTCATTCGAATTAAACGATATAGAAGTTTCAACTGTTCTTTGAATTGAACTCACAGCAAATGGAAAAAATTGTGTTGGTACATAGACGGGATTTGAATTGCCCTGCATCGCCACCATGGATTGCACAAGTGGATCCATGAAGCGATCGTTCGTCAAGTCGCCAAGTAAGTTAAAATAATCGACGTTTTCGTTAAGAGTTGTATTCGAAGAGCGAACCTGTTGAGGGTTGCCGCGTCCACGAATAGCAAACTGCGGTTGAGCTGCTTTGTTTTCAGGTGAAGCCGCTAAAAAATTTTTGATTTGCAAATCTGAAAGATACATTGCAGGTGAAACGGCTTTGAAGTTTTTGTTAACATACGTCACAAAGTCTTCACGTAATTTTAAGCCGCCCTTACTCGTATAACTACCCAGTTTAAAGGTGAAGAATCCCGGCGTTGAAGGCACGTTGGCACCTGAACATGAATTGTATGCAATTTGATCAACGATTAAGTCGTATGCAAAAGGGATCGCCGCTACTTTTTCAGCATCGCTCTTGCCGAATTGTTGGTCGAGTTCAGGATCCGTGCTGGACTGTGCCAAACCTTCATCTAAGCCAGAGTCAAAACCAGCTTTGCCGCAGTTTTGAAAGGAAAATACAAGCGCAGCTGATCCAATAAGAATCGTACACACTTTCCAAATAGGTGTAGTGAGTCTAAATTTCATGCGTTATTCCCCCAACTCAGGTTAACATAATCGGCATTTTTCGAATAAAGATTGAGAGTCCAGTCTCAATTTAAGACACTCATCGGTCACTCTGATTTAGAGCTTGTCTTAGATTGAAACATTTGAGATTTTTTACCCATGTCAAAAGTTAAAAAAGCAGTCATTCCCGCGGCCGGACTAGGTACTAGATTTCTTCCAGCCACTAAGACCGTCCCTAAAGAAATGCTCACAATAGTTGATGCACCGATCATCCTCTATGTCGTTGAAGAAGCCGTGCAAGCAGGAATTGAAGATATCATCCTTGTGGCAGGTCGTGGCAAACATGCAATTGAAGATTTTTTCGATACTTCCTATGAGCTCGAGGACAGGTTAGCCAAAGATGGGAAGCTAAATCTTCTTGAACGCCTGATTCGCGTACGCGACATGGCGAACATTATCAGCATTCGCCAAAAGCAGGCTTTGGGTCTTGGGCACGCAGTTCTGTCGGCAAAACCTATTGTAGGCAACGAACCATTTGCAGTGCTGCTGGGCGATGAAATCACGATCGGCACAGGCGATGAACCCAACGTAACCTCTCAACTTGTGAGTTCATACGAACAAACAGATACCTCAACGATTGCTATCATGAGCGTAGACGAAAAAGATGTTTCTAAATACGGAATAGCCGAAGTAGAAGACTCTACGGGCCCCTTGTTCAAAGTTCACTCTTTGGTTGAAAAACCAAAAGCTACTGAAACCAAAAGCCGCTGGGCATTGCCAGGCCGTTATGTTTTTGATTCTCACATTTTAGAAATTCTTGAAAACGCACATCCTACTTTGAATAACGAAATTCAGCTCACCGATAGTATGAAGGTTCTGTGTGAGAAATTTGGTATGAATGCCATGACCTTTAAGGCAAAACGTTTTGATGCCGGAGACAAGCTTGGCTATATGCAAGCCAACATTGAACTAGGTTTACGCAATGCCGATATCGGTGTTGAACTCAAAAATTATATTCTTAACTTAGCTGCTAAGCTTAAAGGCTAATATGAAAAATCTATTCTTAATATTCTTTTTGATCTTTCCTGTTTTTGCCAGTGCTTATATTTTACCTGCCAAAGTAATTCTGCAAAAAACAGTTGAAAATGCAGGAAGCGGAACCTACGCAGTTGAACAAGAAGTTCAATTCACGAGCGGTACCGAAAATATTGCTTTAAAAGAAAGTTGGCTAATTGAAAATGATCGTACTATGCGCCTAACTGTGACTGGCACGAAAGATCTACAATCTCAGATTCGCATGCAGTTTATTTATTCCGGAGGTCAGCGTTTCGATTTAGCTGGAGGAAGTCGCCAATCTAAAAAGATCTCTGAGGATTTTTTAGAAAAATATTTGAATTTTCGCAGTGTGGATCAATTCGCCAACTCGTTAGTTCAATTAAAATTAGTTCCAAGCAATGTTTTAGCTCGCAAAACGACAGAAAAAAATGCGGCCGATTTTAAATACACTCCTGTAAATTTTGTGCGCTATTCACGCACAGGTGGCAACATTGCCTATGCATTTGGTGAGCCCACGCCTGCCGACAAAGAGGGCGCCAATCCAGGTCTTTGGATCGAACAAGATCAGTTTGTAGTTCGTAAAATTAAACTGCCCTCACAGGTCGAGATGTCAGCTGACAACTACTCACAGTTCGCGAAAGGTCTCAGTTACCCTCGTCAGCGCACAATTCGATGGGGCCGTAACACCGCAAGCGTACGCGTAATCAGTATTTCAGCGCGCGCTAGCAACAACGCACTTTTTCAAGCATCTGCTTTAGACACTCCAATGAAATTAGATGGCCTGAGCGGCTTGCAATCAAAAGAAACTATCCTTGAGTTTTACTCGAGGTTCAGATGAGTTTGAAATCTCTCTGGAGGGTGGCGGTCGATGCCCCACTTCCAGAGGCTTTAACCTACTCGTTCGATGCAAAACTCGAACGCGGTCAGCTGGTGAACGTCCCACTAGGTAAAAAAAGAAAAGTAAAAGGTCTTGTACTTGGGACGACCACCGAAGTCGGCGAATTTGAAATTAAAGACATTGAATCCATTGATGAAGAATACCTTCGTCTGCCGGATACTTTCGTCAAGTGGCTTGAATGGTTGTCACAGTATTACATTCATCCCATTGGCCAAGTCGTGCAATCGACCTTCCCACCTCTAAGCAAAACTGATAAGGTTCGAAAGTCATCCCGTCCACGAGTAGTGCCTCTTTTGGCTGCCGATTCAGGGCATTCATTGATGGACGAGCAACAAAAATGTTTCGACGATATTTCGAAGTTTAAAGATTTTTCGACGCATTTAATTTTTGGGGTCACCGGCTCTGGAAAAACAGAAGTGTACTTACGCTTGCTAGAAAAAGTTTTGCAAGAAGGCAAGCGCGGTCTTGTACTTGTGCCTGAAATTTCATTGACCCCGCAGTTGATTCAACGTTTTGCCAGTCGTTTTGGTGATCGAATTGCTGCTTTGCATTCGCAGCTCACCGATCGTGAACGCACCAATCAATGGTGGGAAATAATGGAAGGGAAGAAATCAATTTTGATTGGTGCTCGCTCGGCCCTCTTTTGCCCAATGGACGATCTTGGTTTAATCATTGTGGACGAAGAACACGAGCCCAGTTACAAGCAAGACGAAAAATTAAAATACAACGGTCGCGATGCCGCTGTCATGCGTGGAAAATTTGCTAACTGCCCTGTTGTGCTTGGCTCTGCCACACCCAGCCTAGAGACTTGGAAAAATGCCAAAGATGGTAAATACCATCTGCATACGATGAAAAATCGTGTCGCTGGTCGCGCTTTGCCTAACATCGAAGTGGTCGATTTACGCGAAAACAAAGACAAAGCTCGGGACAACCCGCACGAGCACAATAAAAGCAAACTGCCTTTCTGGATGAGCCCCGTTCTTTACCAAAAAATGCAAGAAACACTCGGGCGTGGTGATCAGACTGCACTATTTTTAAATCGCCGAGGCATTGCCCAAACAGTCATTTGCCCTGCCTGTGGCCATACGCGCGAGTGTCCAAATTGTGATATCAACCTGACACTGCATGCCAGCTCACACCTGATCTGTCACTACTGTGATTATCATGAAAATATGAAAGCAAAATGTCCTGATTGCAAAGAGGGCGAAGTCGAAGCCCTCGGTCTAGGCACCGAATTACTAGAGACCGATCTTGCCAAGTTATTTCCAGATAAAATTATCGCTCGTGCAGATCGTGATGAAATTCAAAATCGTGCCGAGCTTGAAGATCTTATTTTACGAATGGAACAGGGTCAGATTGATATTTTAGTGGGTACTCAAATGATTGCCAAGGGACTTGATTTTCCAAAGCTCAAATTGGTTGGTCTTGTTTTAGCTGACGTAGGTTTCAACTTGCCCGATTTTCGTGCGACCGAAAGAAGCTTTCAACTCATTACACAAATGAGTGGGCGCAGCGGAAGACATATTCAACCTGGTGAAAGCCCTGGAATCGTGATTATTCAAACATTCAACACCGAACACGAAAGCATTATTTATGCATGTAATAATGATTTCGAAGGTTTCGCTGAAAATGAGTTGGTCACTCGAGCCCAACTCAACTATCCCCCCGTTGGCCGCCTTGTCAGTTTTCGTATTCAATCAAGCAAACAGGGTCAAGCTCAAGAGGCCGCAAGACTTTTGGCGAGACGAGCCCTCAAATTAAAAAATCAGCACACTCAGTATGCGAGCGTCGAAGTACTAGGCCCGGCTGAAGCGCCCATGGCAAAATTACGAGGACAATTTCGATATCATCTCTTAGTGAAAGCTAGTAGTCCTCAAGTAAGCAATAGCTTTTCTCGTCAGTTAATTGGTAGCGGAGATTGGCTGCCGTCAGGGACAAAAATATTAGTCGATATTGATCCAATGAGTTTGCTTTGAACCCCTTGTTCTCAATACAATATAGAATATGATTCAATGTCCACGTTGCGCACTACAAGTGACAGAACTGCACGCCCTTCCCGGTGATTTGGCTGAAAAAATTCAAGCCACCGGCGAAAGCGTTTCTGGTGATGTTTGTGCGGGCTGCATATCTGATTTAAAAAGGACTGCTGCCAATAGTGGTGGCAGCATTTTGATGGCGCAAGAAAAAGCCAAAGAACAACACCGCCTGCAACTTTGGAAGGGCCGTGTAACACTAATCAAAAAAGCGCGCATGGCCATGAGCCAAAAAATGTTTTCTGAAGCAGCTATTTCTTACGAAAAATATTTAAAAATTTTAGAAATTGTTTTCGATGTCAAGCCGGGCGAAAGGCTGAAGCCCGAACTGTTTAAAGAAAGCGCCCGTACAACAGAGTTAACAGTCGTAACCTCTGTTTACTGGGATTTACTGCGCATCTATGACACCAATGATAAGTATGCCGATCGCCAAATGACAGCAGCTCGTCAATTGGCGGTTTTTTTGCGCTTTACTCCGATTTTTCCAGATATCATTAAAAAGGCGCAGTCATTTTCAAGAAGTGCTAAAAACCCCCAAGCTGTTAAGCAATTTTTGAAACTGTCCTCTGCCAGTCGCCCTCGTTGCTTTATTGCGACCTCTGCCTTTGAAACACCTTATGCAATTGAAGTGCAAAGACTACGCTATTTTCGCGATCAAACGTTGCGCACAAATAGCTGGGGTCGTCGCTTTATTATTCTGTACTACAAGTACTCACCTCGCATTGCTTGCCTACTGGATAAGCAAGAATGGCTCAAACCCGCAGTCCGAGGGATTCTCCGCCTAATGATTAAATGCGTTAGCTAGAATTCCCCGCTCTTTGCACTTGCAAAGAGCGCCGCGCTTGGGGATTGTAAATATATGGCACAACACATCTATGATTACGCAGTAATTGGCAGTGGTTTAAACGGTCTTGCAATCGCAGCGGCTCTTTCTAGGGATACGGATAATATCGCATTGATCGAAAGCGCTGATTTTTCTGGCGGCATGAATAAATCGGTTAAATTTCCAACGGGTTTAATTAACAACGGACTGCGCTTTGTTCCTGATTCAGCATTGTCTCGTCAGGCCTTATTATTTCTTGAAGATTTACTGGGACTAAAAATCATTGCTGGTGCAGAAGAAGTGGCTCCTGTGACATACGAAGCCGGTAACTTTAAAACTTTTTTGGGCTTTGGCGATAATCCCCCAGCTTTCTATGAAGAGCTCACTTACTTCACGGCTAACAATCGCTTGAATTTGAATTTAGAGCCCAATGTTTGGACTCAACTTTTATTTGAAAAATTCAAAGGCACATTTTTGCCAAGATCCTATGTTACAAAATTCCATAAAGAGAGCGAGCAGGTCACAAGCATCACGATCAACGGATCAAAAACTTTGCACGCCAATAATTTTATTTTTTGCGGACAAGTCAAAGACCTCGCATTGCTTTTACCGGAAGATGCTATCTCGACTCGAGCACGTTCTCGTCTTTCTAAAAACGCTTACTGGGCTGGACTTTGCTTAGATATCTGCCATGGGGCCGCCGTGACTGATTCTGCAGCAATGCATGTATTAAACGGAACCACCCAGGATGAAATCGGACCTTGCGTTGGCAAGTTTTTGCCTGCTGTTGAAGTTGAAGGACAAATGCAACAAACTTCGCAGTGGATGACATTTATCGAACAAGAGGCAACCGAAGATAGCGAAGCCGTCGGCCTCACTTTAAAAAAGATCAAACGCCAAATCAAACGCGCTTACCCAGAAGCACTTGAAAACATCAAAATCGAAAGAATTTTGCTGGCCCCGATGATCGCAGGACATGGTGATTTGAAATTACGCGCAAATCTGACGCTGCCAGAACTTGAAAATCTATGGATTGCATCAGGAACTTTGAATACGCAAAAAAATCTTGTGGGAACACTACTACAAGCTGAAATGATTTTGGCTTCTCTCGGTTTTAAAGTCGAAGCGCAAGTCCCAGAATCGCACACAGAAGTCGAAGCGACTTTTTAATTAATTTGAAACTACTCATTCTTAAAAGAGACGAATGAATTGCTCATTTGTTTCTTTTATTGCGATTTGATCGAGCAGATCAATTTTGAAAAAAATACAATTTTAGACAAAATTTGTTAAGCCTATGAAAGTCCTCATGTATAGGGTCCTTAGGGGTCTTCATGAATTTTGTATCTGTTTTGACTTTATTATTTATTTCGTCGTTGGTCATTTCTTGTAATCAACACTCAAAAAATACATTTCATGACACTATTCATAGTGACGGTGTTATCGGCGGAAAAAATGCCGAAACATCTAATCCGGTAGTGGCCTCAACAGTTTCATTATTAATCGGAGGCTTAAAGCCAAACTCTTTTTGCACTGGCACTCTGATTTCTAAAAACCTAGTTTTAACTGCTACCCACTGTTTAAAGGCAGCTAGTGGTCGAAAAATATCCGTTTTTTTTGGCGAAACATTTCCAACTGACTTTACAAATTCAAACATCGTCGCAGTGAAAAATTATAAGCTACACCCTGAATATAAATTTGCATTGTCTGCGGTCACTAACGCAATGACTGGCTACAACGATGTGGGACTAATGGTTTTGGATAGCGCACTTCCGAGTATCGCAAAGCCAGTTCCAGTTTTAAATGATACCGCTTTGCCTGATGGGTTGAATTTGCTTTTAGCGGGCTACGGCTTTGTCCAAGACACCCCTGATTACGTAGCAGCCACAGGACTTTTTTATACTCGTGTGAAATTGGCCAAGAATTTCGAAAATATTTTAGTCACTGATCAAACGGCAGGCAACGGTGCATGCGCTGGTGATTCGGGTGGCCCAGCCTACGTTGAAACACAAAATGGACTCATGGCTTTGGGAATCACGCGCGGCCCCCACGCCAGCGCACCGGATTGCCATCACTATGGTGAATACACTAACGCTTCTCGCTTCAAAGAATACATTTTGAATAGTGCTGACGAGCTAGGTGCTGAACGCCCAATTTTTGTAGACGCCCCAAACGCTTTTTAAGCATATTTTCGCTCCACAGGTTGTCTGTAAAACTCTCAGACAACCTTGAAAATATTTCTTTATTCGGCTCTTATTTTATAGCAAAAGATCTTTCTAATTCACTCTATAGCCGCAAACATTGGCCGATGATTTGCAATCCTCTCGATTATTCAAATGACTAAAAATATTTATGGGGGTTCCTTGTGAAATCTTTCGTTCTATCGTCTGTGATCGTATTATTGGGCTCAGTAGCTTCTGCCAAAACAACAACTATTGTTGATCCTACATACAAATGTTTAGGTTTCGGTGATGGCGGTGGGGGCGTGATCGTTTCTATCGATAGCAATTCTTCAAAAGCACGAGTTTGGACTGTTGACTCACCCTTTGATACTGAAGGTGATGAGTTTGAAAATACGTCTTTGACGACCTACCGTTGTCCAGGTTGCTTTACAATTAAAGGCAGTGAAAACCATGAGGGCGTAGGTAAAATCTCTTACCAAGTGGACCTTCGCGGCAGTTTCACCGAAAAAGGCCTTGCGGTTAAAATGAGTTTGTCTGCTGAAGGCCAAACCATCATCCCTGACGTGCCTTGTGAGTATGTTTCTAAAAAATAGTCCGCTTTGAACTTCGTTATCTCAAGCCACTCTGTCCTGGGGTGGCTTTTTTATGTCCACGCGAATACCACGCCGCATTAAATCCCAAAAACCAAGCAGATCTTGCCCTCTGAGGGG
>JANNCH010000229.1:0-3157 GCA_031386315.1 Pseudobdellovibrionaceae bacterium | reverse complement strand
GATGCTTCGCTCGCATCAAGTCTGTTCAGATGACAAAAAAATGGCTCTGCCGAGCAGTGGAATTTCACCTTGGTTTCATGATCTTTACATCGACATAAAACTTGCCGAAAAAGACGATCTGCAGACCTGGATTGAAAAGGCCCGGAGCGAATCGAATATTCGTCGCAAAGAACAAGCCCTACAAAAAGCCCTGAAGTTAGCTCAAGCAGAAAATAGCGCTACTGAAGTTGCCAATGTTGAACAACAGCTTTTCCGAGTGGCCCCACGCTTTATCCCGCAGCCAGAACCAAAAGACCTCATGTCGGTGGCCAATAATTTTCGCTCGAACCGAGATTTTGAAAAGGCCCTCGCCGTCTACAGACAAGTCATCAAACACCCTATGACTTCGCTTGATGAAAAGTTCCAAGCCCTTAAAGGCATTCGTCAGACATACAAAATCATGGAACAAAAAAATGATTATGTGGCGGCCACAGCTGAAATTGTGAATTGGACTAAAAAGCAGCATTTAGCGAATAAAAAAGACCATCGCGCGACTATGCGCTTTCATGATTCACAGATTTTGCTAGCACGCACTCTGTGGACTGAAGGCCAAGTCAGCCAAGCTGTTCGTCACTTGAACGAAACACAAAGGCTTTTAAAGGGCCTTTATCCAATGGATGAAGTTTATTTCATTGAAGGACGCATCGAAGAAGAAAAGGGCAATACTCAAAAAGCCCTTGAATATTTCGAAGCAAGTTACCAAGAAAAAATTAGTCTGGCAGGTTTGCAAGACAAAATTCTTTGGTTGAAATCTTGGAACTATTTTAAAATACAAAAATACGATGAAGCGATAACTAGCTGTCAACAAATGAAAGAAAAGGCCAAAGACTCGTCCGATAAAGCCAAGGCTTCATTTTGGTTGGCGCGAACTTTGAATTTAAAAAATCAACCCATTCAAGCGCAAGATGAGCTGAAAAAATTAACTCAAAGTGATCCCTTAGGCTATTATGGCTTGCTTGCTTACCGTGAACTCAAAACAGATATGCCGGCCCTGACGTTTGAAGAGAGCAATGAACTCAATCTTACCATGTTAAGTCTTGGCGAGGTTGAACCCACAACGCGATTGACGATTGAGTGGCTGATTGCTTTAAACGAAAAGACCTTTGTCGAAAAAATACTCAATGATGTGGTCAGTGATCTTAAACGAAAAAATGTTACGCGAGATGAAACATGGCTAACCGTTTCGTCGACCTATGCACGTGCAGGACTTTATTTGCCGCTATTTGCTGCCATCGGCGCGCTGCCTTCGACTGTGAAAGATCAGCTGATCGCAAATCATCCGGATTTACTTTTTCCATTACCCTATGAGGATTTGATTCTAGAGGCATCGAATAAATCAGGCACCCCTGCTCCGTTTATCTATTCAATCATTCGCCAAGAGTCTGCTTTCAACCCCGAAGCTCGAAGTCCTGTGGATGCCATGGGTTTGATGCAGCTTTTACCCAGTGTCGCTAAGAATATCGCAAAAGAAAATAATTTATCTTACAGCGAATCGGATGATTTATTTAAACCCGAAATAAATTTGCCATTGGGTGCCTTTGAATTGAAAACTTTAATGAAGCGCTACAAAAATCAATTTATATTGGCGAGTTCAGCCTATAATGCCAGCGGCAATGCCATACGTGGTTGGTTGAAATCTCGCTATCGGCCTGACCCGGTTGAGTTTATAGAAGAGGTCCCCTACGAAGAAACTCGAGCCTACATCAAACTAGTGATGAGAAATTATGCATTTTATGAAAGATTGCTCAACAAGAATAAGCCGACAGCTTTTCCAGAAAAGTTGCTGTTATTTTCTCAAGCTGAGACAACAAACTAGCCAATAAACCTCTGCATAGATAGAGACAGGTACCTTTTGGCCGTTAAGACTTCTCTACTAAAATCCGATAATCCCTCTGGACAACAGGGGGATTCATGCTTTCTCGTAAATCGTGGGCAGCAACAGGCATCATCGCCGTATTTTTCTTTACTGCTTTAGCAGCTTATCTTCACTATGGTGATCACTCTGACCTGATCTCTCGTACCCAAAGCTCGAGCAAAAACAAAGTGGATGGACGTATATTAGAGAATTCTAAAATTACCTCTAAAGTTAACAAGGTCGAAGACGAGCCAAGTGCTCTTTTCAATGACCCTGCCATCAATCAGGCATGGGGTTTGAAAAAATCGGATGCAGGACGCGCCTGGACAGTTTCACGAGGAAGCAAAGACATACTAGTCGCTGTCATTGATACTGGCATCGATGAAAAGCACGAAGATTTATATCAGAATCTATGGAACAATCCGGGCGAAACCGGAAAAGATTCTAAGGGCCGCGACAAAGTAACCAACGGTCTTGATGACGATGGCAATGGCCTCATCGATGATGTCCATGGCTGGAACTTTGTTTCTAATAACAATAAACTAGATGATAACCATGGCCATGGAACACATATCGCCGGTATTATTGGCGCACAAGCAGGCAATGGCAAAGGCATCATCGGGATCGCGCCTGAAGTCAGTCTGATGATTTTAAAATACTACGATCCAAAGGTTTCTAACTCTGATAATTTAAAAAATACTGTGGCCGCTATCAAATACGCCGTGCAAATGGGTGCGAACATCATTAATTATTCTGGTGGCGGCACCGAGTTTTCACAGGAAGAACACGATGCCATCGCAGAAGCGAATAAAAAGGGAATTCTTTTTGTCGCGGCTGCCGGAAACGAAAGATCTAATTCAGATCAACATCACTATTACCCTGCTGATTATAAGTTACCAAATATTATCTCTGTGACAGCCATTGACCCAAGCACAGAGGTCTTGTCATCTTCAAATTATGGAATTGCAACTGTCGACATCGCAGCGCCAGGACAAAATATTCTTTCGACCCTTCCGAACAATGCTTACGGGTATATGACAGGAACTTCGCAAGCCACGGCCTTTGTGACTGGTGCCGCAGCCCTTGTGATGGCCCATAAAAAATCGATCGATGCAGAAGAAGTTAAAAAATACGTTTTAGCGACAGGCGATGCGCAGTCTCAATTGGCATCAAAGACGCGCACATCTAGAAACTTAAATTTGTACAATGCTCTGACAATTCTAGATCAAGGTGTCGCGGCTTCTGGAGTCATAGCACCTAATT
>JANNCH010000224.1:0-2096 GCA_031386315.1 Pseudobdellovibrionaceae bacterium | reverse complement strand
GTGGGATGTAAAAGACAGCGATCCTATGGATAATCTGAAGGATCCTAGCAGCGCTAAATCTCAAATTAAAAAACTCTATGAGCAAATTTTTGAAGGGCCTAATGCGCCGAAAAAGTGTCTTTGGGTTTCACCACCGGATACAAATTCAAAGCGCATTTCTGAGGGTACAGAAAATCGCATTTACCATCTGATACATGAAACAGTTAAAAGACGTTGTACTGTTTTAGATAGCCGTAATTCTGATGTAGGACCTTATCCGTATAATCCAAGCGTTATTCCAATGGGCCCTGATGGTGTACATCATAAAGGTAAAAATGGTATCGAATTGCAAAAACGCTGGGCAAAAGCGATCGTTGCTGAAATCAAAGGTCTAGTTGGTAAAAGACATCCAAGCTCGGTCGTAGCCAAAAAAATGACACCTACTAAAGCGAAAAAAGCGAGCGTTCGCAAATAGACCGCTTTGCAACGACGATTAAATCGATTATTCGATAAAAATTTGCTATCGACTTCGCTTGCCAATTCCTACTGACTCAATAATATTTCTCCTCGCCTAACAGTTTTAAGATGAGACTGTTCGGGTGTCTTTCATAAAATTCCCCCACAAAATATGACGAAGGTCGCCGAACTTCCGTCCAGATTAAATTTTGACAGGCCTTTATGCTGAGCTTTTACTCAATTTGAAATTTGAATCCCCGATAAGACCTGTACCAACGGAGATACAAATGAAGACAAAAGCCTACATCATTGGTTCAATCACCATATTAGCAAGCCTCCAACTCTACACTTCTCATGCTCAAGCTAAGATTGCCGAACCAAAATTCGAAAATGAACTTTTCCTAGACCTTGAAAATCCAAACCCAGAAGAAGCCGACTCGGAAGAGCCAAACGTAAAGAGCTTCACAGAGCCTGCCACTAAAATTCCAGATGGAACTAACAATAGCGACTTACCGCCTAGTTGCGATCCAAGACGTATTGAAGAACTGGCTTTGTCTAAAAAAACAACGGTTGAATACTTCAGCGTTATGAAAGATTTTTTTAAACGTTGTGATGCCGATCTCAAAACCAACAGCGCTGCTGGGCAAGACGTGCTCTCAGATCAAGCTAAGGTTGGTTATGACTTCAATGACTCACCCTTGATCAAAGAAATCAAAGTTCCTCTTAAAAGCGGAAGAATTGTCCCAGGTCTATTGGCTTTACGCCTTGATACGACTCCACGTCCTCTAGTTATTCTAAAGTGTGGTGTGTTCTGCTCGGCCAGCTCAAATCCTGCCAACCGGAATTACATGATGCACTTATTTGATCAAAGTCCATTCAACGTTTTGATTCTCGCGAATCAAACAGGCTCTGACTACATTGAGGCCAACCACGTCATGTCACTAGGAGGCTGGCAAGAAGGTCAAGAAGCGATGGAAGTTGGACAATGGATGAAGTCAAAGTGGTCACTACGAAGCCGCATTTCGAGCTTACATTTAATGGGAATGAGTCTTGGTGGAAACGCCGCGATTTTTGGGGCCGCCTATAACGATAAGTACAAAATTGAAACTGGCAGTCGCCTGTACAATTCGGTGACAGCAATTTGCCCGGTTGTCAGCTTGGGTGCCACCTTGGATCACCTTTATAATTATCCAGCTATCGGTTTGGTATTTGCTTACAAAACTCGTCAGCACCTTTTAAATATGCGCCAACATTTGAATGATGTACCAGATATGATTTCAACTTGGAAAGTGCCATTGCCGCCGCTTATGCCCAACTACTTAGGTTGGTTGGCTGCGACTTCATTAGAAAAACGTGGTTTTACTGGAATGCACCGCGAGTTGTTCTATTTCAACAATGATTTTTGGAATCTGAAAACAATTCCGCAAACGCCCACTTTGGTATGGGCGTCTAAAGATGATAATATCGTAAACTATGAAATTAACGCTGGCCGGGCAGAAGGCTATTTCAATGACGCTAAGTATGCGGGTGTTCTTGGCTTGAACTCGGGGGGCCATTGTGGATTCTCGTCCGCTTACGGAAGCCAAGCTTCGGCAGCCGTTTTACGTAGCTTTGTTTTAAGCAATAGCCCAGAGTTTTTACCGACTCGTTATACAACTCAA
>JANNCH010000203.1:0-3477 GCA_031386315.1 Pseudobdellovibrionaceae bacterium | reverse complement strand
CTCAATAACAATGCTGGATGAAATCTGATACGGAAGATTACTAACAAAAACAGTTTTTTTAGTTGGGTCGTAGAGTTTGGCCCAGTCAGTTCGCAGGGCATCTTCTTCAATCACCGGAAGTTCTTGTTCACGCCAGTACTGCGCCATATCGCGATCCAACTCAATTAGTTGCAAAGGCAAATTCATCTGACGTAAAAAATATGTCAAAGCACCGGGCCCCGGGCCCACTTCAATCAAAGCTTCAGGGTTAAAGCTTTTAACTGCATCAATAATGCGCTCAATGACCACATCGCTGACCAAAAAGTTCTGACCCAGAGACTTCTTGGCATTTATTCTTAATTGTTCTTGAACTAAGTTCAAACGTTCGCGGGCGCTCATAAGCTAGTCTTAGCACAGATTTCGTCACCCTGGGTCATATTTTTAGAGCTAACTGCTCACTGCGCAATCGCCGCTAAGGCTTGGGAGGGTAACCTCGGCAGTGCTTTCGAAACTCCCCGCTTTTGCGAGCTGGCAGCTCATCTAGAACAAGAGTTAAAGTAAACGATCTTCTTTGATGATTTTGCCACACTCGTCAAGACAGCTATCACATATGAATTGTCTTCTTGGGCCGCCAATCAAAAATTTAGTTTCTTTCTTCTCTTTATCGCACCATGAGCAATGCACTTTTGAATTTAGGTAACTAAATATTGACCCTATATTCTTTGAGCTGAGGTCTCGCTTACCTGCTAAAAATTCATTTAGCGCAGTCGAACTTACTCCTAAATCCCTTGCAAAAGCCTTTTTCGAGTATAGCTGGTTGAATTTCATCTTCTTGGAGTATTCTTTTTCTAAGAATATTTTTAATTCCTGTAGGTCAGTTCGCATAAAGCCTCCTAACTACAGTGTCGGATTAAATAGTGTTCTTTTCAAGAGCCCGAAGCCTATTTGTGAACCGAAAGCGGTGAAGTAAAATCCAATGTTAAAGTTATGAGTCCTACGTCAATATTTCTCCGTAATTGTACGATACTATATTAATGCAGGGAATTTAGAGCGGCTAGTTATCGCGTACATTTCGTGTAATCCTCTGACCATTCCCCATTTATACAAGTTTTCACTCCTCGCTCACATGGAGTACCATTCGAACTCATCTCAGCAATTCCAGGCTGAGTACTACCATGGGGGCTTGATCCACAACTTTTTGTAAAGCTGTCGCAGCGTTCAAAAAGAATTGGGCCTTCCCAACGCCCACCTTTGCATCTCTGCATTCCAAGTTTGCATGTCGTATCACCCGATGCCATCGGCTCTATAGGTCCCCATCGCGAATTACCCTCTAAGCAACTGACAGTCATATCCCTAGGTAAATTTGGTTTCGACTGGAAAGCTTGGCAACCTGTTAAAAGTATTAGAATGGAAATTAGAACAATACATGCCTTCACTACGAACTCCGAAGTTTAAGCTAAGTTATGATTATCTTCTTATCATAAAGATTTAATGTCGAAAGAAGTTTTGCATACCAAAATAATGATTTTTAAATATCTTACGCATCAATAAATGCCTGCAAAAAAACTCAATACCATTATGCTCACTTTAAAAATAATTCGCTATGCAAACCTGCTCTTAGATTAAACAGCATGTTATTTTCTTCTGTCTGAAAAATTCGCTTGCGGTTGGTTTCATCAAGCAGAGGATTGCCTTCATTAACACAAAAAATATTCTTCAAGATCCTTCGCGATAAATAGAAAATATCGGAGCATAACCAATATTAAAGCCAATTAGCCAATTATGCAGAGTCATTCATAAACACATTTACTTCTTTAAAAACCACAAAATTGAATCTCGAAAACCCATGTTACACTCTCTCTACATGCGGAGGCTTCTATGAATTTTAAAGATCTATCCAACAAAGAACTTATTTCTGATTTTGAAAAGCTTGTCATTTCAGAAAGAAAAATTACGCATCTTGTTTTGCTGCATATCTTAGAGATCGAGCAGCGCAAGCTTTATGCTGAGTTTGGCTATGAAAGCCTATTCACCTATTTAACAAAGCACTTTGGCTATGGCGAGTCCAGTGCCTATCGACGTATTCAATCGGCAAGATTGCTCAAACAAGTTCCGCAAGCTTCCGCTCAATTGGAAACCGGCGCGCTCAATCTTTCGTAACTCACGCAAGTGCAAAAGTGTCTCAAAATTGAAAACCGCAAAGATATTTTTGTATCTTCAGCAAAAGCTCAGGATATTTTAGAAAAGATTGAAAACAAAACGACTTTCGAAACAAATGAGATTTTATCTAAAGAGTTCAATCAACCCATTCAAGTTCATGAGATATCCAAACCTCAAAGCGATGATTCTGTTCGTTTGGAAATAACTTTGAGTCGCTCTGAGTACGAAAGTTTAAAGCACGCCAAAGATCTTCTCTCACATACTTGTCCCGGCAATACCTGGAAAGAAGTGATCGTGACCTTAGCAAAGAAATTCAATCAAACAAAAATTGCACAGAGTAAAAATATTAAATCCAAATCAGGCTCTGCTCTTGCCGTGGTTACGGCATCGCCTTCTGATTCAAAAAAATCAACGCAGAGCTTCGTCAATAAGCAGGTCTCATTTCAAAAAGCTAGGCCCTATATTTCAGTAATAACAAAAAGAGAGGTTTTTACAAAAGCTCAAAACCATTGTCAGTATATAGACAGGCAGAGTGGAAGGAAATGTACTGCAACTTTTCAACTAGAATTAGATCATATTAAACCAGTGGCTTTGAACGGTGACAGTGGAGTTAATAACCTAAGAGTTCTCTGTCGAACACATAATCAATTGCTTGCGAAGAGAGCTGGCTTGACTAAATAGCGCAGTTTTTAAGAGCCACAGTAGGGGCGGATAAATCAATGAAGGCCAAGCACTACTGAAAATCAGAATCCAGTGGCTGCGGACTCGGCCCCAGATCCATGGCAGAGCGCTCACCACGAGCCAAGCGCAATGCGCCAACATAACCGACCATGGCTGCATTGTCTGTACAGTAACGAATCGGTGGAATCACCAACGAAATATTTTTACGTTGTGCCCACTCTGTGGCGCGCTCGCGCAGACGAGAGTTTGCACTCACACCGCCTGTAAGAATCACGCGCTTAGCTTTGTAAAACTTGACAGCTTTTTCTAATTTTGCGATTAGCACATCTACAATGGCTTCTTGAAATGAAGCGCATAAATCCGGCAAATGCTTGGCCACCTCTTCGGGGCCCATTTTTTCTAACATACGTTGGCCCGATGCTTTTAAACCAGAAAAGCTCATGTCGAAAGTGTTTTCATGAATCATACTGCGCGGGAATTCGTAGGCCTTAACATTGCCCGTTTTCGCAAGCTTATCCACACGGACTCCGCCCGGAAAACCTAGCCCTGCAAGCTTTGCAAACTTATCGAAGGCCTCACCCGCAGCATCATCGCGTGTGGTACCCAAAACTTTGTATTCACCCAAACCTGTGATGTAATACAAACTTGTGTGCCCTC
>JANNCH010000195.1:0-1880 GCA_031386315.1 Pseudobdellovibrionaceae bacterium | reverse complement strand
TCGCCAGTAATTGGATCGGTACTGAATTGAAGGTTTTGCGCATAGCGAAGCCGTTGCTCTTCGTAACGCAACCCGGCATTAACAGTTAAGTTCGGCTTAATTTGCCAAGAGTCACGTAAGAATGCCGACCAGTTAAATGTTTCGCTGGAAACTTGAGTGCCGGGGGTCCCAGGTGTCCCACCCAAATAATCACATTTTTTTGATATTTTCGCCGGTGGTCCGCCGAGACTACCCGGAACGAAATCAGGATTGTCTACCAAACATTCGCCGTCGTATCGAGGATCTGTGTTGGCATCGTCAGCCAACTGAACAAGACGGTTCGCGCGCACTTGTTGTTGGCTTACAATGTTCTCGAAAGATGCGCCGCCTGAGATTAATCGCGACGACGTAAGATTGTTGATTTCGATGTCGCCGCCAGCTTTGAATTCGTGCGTACCTAGGGCCTTTACACGCTGGGTTAAAATCAGTCGCCCGGAACGTCGCTCGTCGAGTTCACGACCTAACCCACCCGGTCCACCAATCAAATAGCCCGCCTGGGTCGTTATTTCGCAGTTTGTTGCAAGCAAGCCATAAGGATCGCCGCCGCCAACCGGCGTGTCCTTACAGCCTGCACGCACAGCATCGCTTTCGTTGCCAAGGTCGGCCCATGTGGCCAAACTACCGCCCCGAAGCACCTGAATCGGCACATTTGCAAAGGCCGCATCTCTTGCAAGACTTTCACTTTCTTCGCGGTGCCAGCCCAGGGTGGCTTCGATTTCGGTCTTGTTATTGTTGAACTTCGAAGTCCATTTGGCTGCAACATCGGTTTGCAACGACGTTGATTTCGTGGTGACGCTCTGTGCGCCGAACGCGGTCGGACCTTCTGCCGTTTGCGGGGTCGCGTTCAGGGTCAATTGCCCTTGTTGATTCGACGAAGCCGCGTAATTTAGTTTTGCGATAAGCGAGTATGCTTGACCGCTAGCGGTACGGGTTTCTTTATCAATCTGATCAGTGATGTATAGACCGGTCGCTAGGTCCTTGTCAGCGTCACCGTCGGCATTGCGATTATCAAACGTACCGTCAGGTCGCTTAATTGCGCCCAAACATTCCGACAATGCACCATCAGGATTCACCACTCGACAATCGGTACGGCGGTTAATTGTACGATTGATGTCGGTGCGCACAAACGTCGGCGCGAAACCAACGTAGAACCATAATTTATCTTTAACGATAGGGCCGCCAAGCTCAAAACCAATATTATAGTTATACCCGACGTTGGCTTCAGCATTAATTGGCGAAACTTGGCTTGGCGTGCGGTCACGAGTTCCAACTATCGCGCCTGGTGTCAAATAAGCGAACACCGAACCTTGGAATTTATTGGTACCGCTTTTGGTAACGACACTGATTACACCACCAGTCGAACGGCCGTATTCAGCGTTGTAGCCACCCGTGATAACTTCAATTTCTTCCAAGAAGTCATTGATGACTGGCGAACCAACGGTTCCAAGGGCCAGGCTTCCGGTGTTGATACCGTCGACCACGTAGTTATTTTCAAGTGACGACGACCCGGAAACAGAGACGCCGACACCATCATCGCGAGTACCGGCCGCCTGAAGCGCTGCGCCTTCAAACGAACGACCAGGCACTGGCAGTTTGGCCAAGATCTCTTTGGTGATCTTCAGGCCTTGTTGCGTCGTGGTTACGTCGATGCTTGGCGGTTTGGCCTTAATGTTAATTGTTTCGCCAATATCAGGATTAATTGCCTGGTTGTTAGTCGTCGTACCGTTGGCATTGACTGACACGCCGTTGGAATTAACGGTTGCGTCGGCGTAGTAGTACGTAACGGTGTAGACGCCCGGTGGCAATGTGGTAATTAGATACGCACCATTTTCGTCGGTAAC
>JANNCH010000173.1:0-3902 GCA_031386315.1 Pseudobdellovibrionaceae bacterium | reverse complement strand
CAAGTGGGACAAAAGAATTTTTATGCAGTGACGGCGTTGACTCCGGTGGATGAAAATACCACGGTGATTCACCAGTTGGCATATTGGGATATTAGTTGGTTGTCTGTGATTAAGCCTTTTGTTAAATGGTTTACTCATCGCTTTTTGTTTCAAGATATGGAAGCCGTACGCATGCAGCAAGAGGGCTTAAGGTATGATCCGAGCCTGATGCTTATCAAGGACGCAGACACTCAGGCGAAGTGGTACTATTCTTTAAAAACAGAGTGGCATAGTCATATTGTTGAAAACAGATCTTTTGTAAATCCTGTAAAAGAAGCTGAGCTTCGCTGGAAGAGTTAAAATGAAATTTGCATGCTGGTTGCTTATTTTAGGTGTGTCTTCAATGGCCCATGCTATGAAGTTAGAATATTACGGCGAGACGACTTTGCCGAATAGTACAAAGTATCGCAAGACGACAGTCGGTGGATTGTCAGCCTTGGTATACCATGGAAATCAACTTTGGGTCGCTTCAGATGATAAGGGAAAATTCGGTGATCCGCGTTTTTATATTTTTAATCTTAAAATTCAAAAAGACAGTGTCAGCTTAAAACCCGAAGCCGTCCACTATATCACGGATATACCGGTGCCTTTAAGGGGCGAAAAATCTTTGCTTGATTTGGAAGGTATTGTTTTACTGCCTAATGGTGATTTGATTGTTTCTTCTGAAAACAATAATGACAAAAAGCCACGGGTACCACCACGCCTATTGCTGGTTTCATCCAAAGGCAAATACAAATCAGATATTCAAATTCCTGAAAAATATATTCCGGAGGCCCTTGGCAAGCAGGACAAAGGCTTGAAAAATAATGCGGGCTTTGAGGGGCTCACGCGCACAGAGGATGGCAAATGGATATTTGCTGCAAACGAAGCATCTTTGAATACTGATGAGCCTGTTGGCGCTGAAGGATTTGAGCAGGGTGATCGAATTCGAATTCTGAAATTCGATGATAAAAACCAACTAGCAGCCGAGTACGCCTATCAACTTGATGTACCTTCAAAGTTAGGCTCTGGCATTGAAGTATTTCGTGGTGTTTCAGAAATCTTGGCGATTAACGAGAGCAAGCTTTTGGTGATGGAACGAGGCGTGCGTCTGCATAAAACTGGATGGACTCAGACCGTAGCCCTCTATTTGACGGACTTGAAAACGGCTGATGATGTCATCAAGATAAAGAATTTATCTGACACAAAGCTTAAGTTCGCACACAAAGTGAAAGTTTTAGATCTTGAAACGGACTTACAGCATCAACGTCCCAACAAAGCCTTGCAAAACTTTGAAGGTTTGGCTTGGGGACCAATGTTGCCAAATAAAAAAAAATCTTTGTTGTTAATTTCAGATAATAATTTTTCTAAAAAAGAAACCACTGAATTACTCGTGTTTTCTGTGGAGGGTGAATGACAACAGTATGGAAGCTTCGTACTGGGGCCGACAAGAGAGTGCGCAGTGGTCATCCATGGGTGTTTTCAAATGAGCTTGCTGAAAGTCCTAAGGGGCACCCTGCGGGCGCACCGGTCGAGCTGCAAGATGCGCGTGGGCAATTTGTAGCACGCGGCTATGGCAACCCGCATTCTTTGATATCATTTCGTGCCTTGAGCTTTTCACCGCAAGAAAAAGAACCAACTTCATACGAGGCTTTACACTCAAAACTTTTGACAGCATGGCGGATGCGCAAAAGTTTAGGATTTAAAGGAAGCTTTCGACTTTGTTTTGGTGAATCCGATTATTTACCCGGGTTGGTACTGGATTATTATTTAGTCGAACAAAACGGAAAGCGCTCACAAGTTTTTGCAGCTCAGGTTGTGGCCGCAGGAATATCTTCAGCATTGCATGATGTGCCATTGTTTTTTCAGCAGCTGGTTGAGAAGGCACGAACTGAGGGGTTGAGCGAGATCACCTGGGATCAAACAGCAGTGGTATTGAGAAACGATGTGGGTGTTCGCAAGCTTGAGGGCTTGACCGTAGATAAACCACAAATCGTAAAAGCAGTTGCGGGTCTCGAACTCAGTAAAGTAGATATTCTTTTGAATGCTGCTTCTGTTGAGGATTTAGTGCCTATGTCTTGTGATTTATTCGAAGGTCAGAAGACTGGTTTCTTTTTAGATCAAACCCACAACATATTTTTAGCCATTAAGTTATTTAAAAATTGGGCCTTGGCGAAAAAGTTAAAAACAGTCCGAGTTTTAGATTTGTGCTGCTATGTGGGGCACTGGTCTACTCAGATTACGAAGGCTTTAAAAGAAATCGGGCTTGAAGTCGAAATTCACTTAGTAGATATTTCAAAAACGGCGCTTGAGTTTGCAAAACAAAATACTGAACGCCAAGGGGCAACAGTTGTTGTGCATGAAATGGATGTGACAGAGGGCCTGACAAATTTGCCGAGCCAGCATTTCGATATTGTTATTGCAGATCCTCCGGCATTTATAAAATCAAAAAAAGATATTCCCATTGGTAAGCATGCTTATTTGAAAATGAATACGCATGCATTTCGGCTGGTTAAAAAAGATGGCTTTGTGGCCTCTTGTTCTTGCTCGGGCCTTCTAGAAGAAGAAGAGTTTCGCGATGCGATTCGCAAGGCAGCACTTCGTAATCACTCTGAAATGCGCAGTGTATTGCGCGGGGGCCATGCGGCCGACCACCCAACGTTAATGCAGTTTCCAGAGGGGTTTTACTTGAAGATGTATGTGCATCAGATTCCGTAAAAGAAAAGCTCACGGCCTTTTGGTCGCGAGCTTTTAGGCTTTATTTAATACAGTTGTATTTCACTTCGTAAGCGCCGTTTGGCAGCAGATCATCGAAGACCAGATTAAATCCTACCATGGTATTTCTACCAGAGTAGCTAGCCCCATTTTTAAGGACTACGATCTTGTTGATGGCGTCCACAGCAGGCACGCATTCAAGTGTTATTGTCTTCGCAGTTTTGCGAACACCTTCGGCAATGGCAGCTACTTGTGAAGAATAATCGGTAGCACAGACACTTCCAATGACGCCTCCAGTGAGGCGAGAAAATTCTGCGTAACGATCTCCGTAAGTAGAGCCCTGGCCGTCTTTACATTTTTGATCACCGGGGCGAGTGATGATTGATTGAAAGCTAAAGGCTTTTTCGCCAGCATAATTCTTATTGATGAGATTGAGCACATACTTTGGATAGTTTTTAGCTGTATTGGCTGACTCGTTTTCGTCAGAAATCACAAGCGCTGCAAAGGCAGAGTTTTTACGTAAAAACTTTGCCTGTATGGATGTTGAGTCAGCGGCAGCTCGTTCTAAAACTCGAGAAACTGCGTATATACCTTGCTCGAGTCTTCCATCGACTTCTTCTCTTTGCACTGTTTCACTCAATAAGGTTTGCGCTGCCGCCTCAGGCATTGATGATTTGATAATATGGCCATTGTTTCCACCCGCGAGCTTAACAATGTTGCCATCACCATAAGCTGTTCCGGCAGTGGGTGTTGTGGTTGTAATGGCTATTTGATAGTTTAAGCCTCTAAGTACTTCCAAAAATTTTGAAGTTCTAGTAGCCATGCTTTTTTGTTCGTATGTCATGGAAGCGCTATTATCAACAACAATTAAAATATCTACAGAACCACTGTCGGTAATATTCACGTTTATGTTTTTACGTAGGTAATTTGTACAAGCTGCAAAATTACCAGAACCTTCAAGTGCACCATCATTACAGATGCGTGCCTGTGGTTGGCAAGTTGTCAGATCATATGCAGCAGCTACTGAGTAGCCACTTACACTTTGCCCATGGGCGATGGTTTGACCGTTGAAAAGACAAGCTTTTGGTGCGCCTACACTGCAAAATCCAAAACTGTTACTACCCGATAGATTACCATCCGTGCAAACGCGTGTCTCTGCTTGGCAAACT
>JANNCH010000170.1:0-6867 GCA_031386315.1 Pseudobdellovibrionaceae bacterium | reverse complement strand
AAAAAAGTTTTTTTAAAAAAAATATAGAGAAGTTTTTGATCAGCTCAAGTTCTTTCCTGAATGACCCGATTAATGTTGCTAATCGGGTCAAAAAATGACCCAATTAGAGGTGCTAATCGGGTCATTAAAAGGAGCTCCCATGGCTAAAACCTATATCTGGCAGCAGAAAGTCTGGCCGAAATTCATTTGGAATGACTCAATGATATTGAATCATTTAAGTCTCGCCCGTAAGGCCCAGGGCAAGCTTCTGGCTAAAGCTGCAGAGGTAGGACTTGAAACCCAAGCGCAAATTTTAGTAGAAGATGCATTAAAGACCTCGGCAATAGAGGGTCAAAAGCTGGATGCGCAATCGATTAGATCCTCTGTGGCCAGACGTTTGGGGCTATCAACGGCGGGCCTACCGGCCCAGCAAAGACATATTGAAGGACTTGTGGAAATGTTGATGGATGCGAGTCAAAACTATACAAAACCTTTGAGCGCAAGCCGTATCAAGGGCTGGCAGGCCGGCTTATTTCCGACAGGTTTCTCAAGCATTCATAAAATTGTTGTAGGAGATTGGCGAGATTCGGCAGAGCCTATGCGTGTGATCTCGGGTAAGATGGGTAAAGAAAAAATTCACTACGAGGCGCCGCCGTCAAAAGTAGTGGCTAAAGAAATGAAAGAATTTTTCGAATGGTTTAACTCTAAAACAAAAATGGATGGGTTATTGCGTGCCGCTGTTGCACATTTTTGGTTTGTGACAATCCATCCGTTTGAAGATGGAAATGGTCGTGTTGCTAGAGCTTTAACAGATTTTTCTTTGGCTCAAGATGAGGCCTTAACAAAACGCTGTTATAGTTTGTCTTCGCAAATCAGCCAAGAGCGCGAGACTTATTATTCTGTTTTGGAGAAAACTCAAAAAGGTGATTTAGATATCACTGACTGGATTATTTGGTTTTTACAGATATTTGTTCGTGCGATTAACAGTTCTGAAGTTAAAATTGAACGAGCAATCAATATCGGTGATTTTTGGAAAACCCATGCTCAGGTAGATTTAAATTCTAGACAAAAAAAAGTTTTACTGAAAATGCTTGAGCTTGAGCCCCAAGGCTTTTTGGGCGGAATGACGAATAGAAAATATGTAAGTATAACAAAAACAAGTTCGGCATCTGCCAAAAGAGATCTTATTGATCTGGAAGAGAAAGGGCTGCTTCAAAGAAGTCAGTCTCAAGGTAGATCTATAAGTTACTCATTAGTCCTCAAAGAAAAGTAAACTAGCCGATCCCGAGTTTTTGTAAAAACTGTTTTGCCGCTTGAGCGCGGTGTGAGTTCATGTTTTTGGCGCCGGGACCTAATTCAGCTAAAGTTTTAGTCTGACCTTCGGGAATAAAAATAGGATCGTAGCCAAAACCTAAATTGCCTGCAGGCTTTGTTGCAATCGTGCCCTTCATGACACCTTCAAAAATCCATTCTTCGCCTGTCGGTGTGTAAACCACTGTTGAGCAAACAAAGCGTGCATTTCGATTGGCCATCGGGCGAATCAACATCATCTTGAGCATCTTAGCGACGTTTTCGTTATCTGATGCTTTGGGGCCTGCATAGCGAGCCGAGTGAATCCCTGGAAGATTGTTGAGACCTTCAACTTCGAGGCCTGCATCTTCGCCCAATACATAGACCGTGTTTTTTACCGAGCGCAAAGTTTTAGCTTTGATACGAGCATTGTCTAAAAAAGTTTTGCCATCTTCAGGGCGGGGACTAAAGGTAGGTAAATCGTTTTGAGTGAATATTTTAAAATCCACTAACTCTTTGAATAATAATTTATACTCAGAGACTTTGCCTTTGTTACCAGTTGCAAGCCATAATTCCACAATTACCCCCTGAGAGCCTATCCTAAAACTCCAGCTGCTGCTTTGTTCGTCGTCGACATACAGGAGTATGCCTCTTTCTCTCGTCTTGCATCTGAAGCTTTAGGATAGGCTCTAATTCTCAAAAATTACCTTTTGAGCGGAAAAATTTTACCGATGATCTCTTCTTGATGCCTGAAAAGTTCAGTGCAACCTTTTTGTGCCACATCCATCATGCCGAAAAGTTGATCTCGGGTGAATGGAGTTTGCTCGGCCGTGCCTTGCACTTCAACAAAAGCTTCGACGTCGGTCATCACAAAATTCATGTCAGTGCCGATAGAAGAATCTTCTTCGTAATTCAAATCTAGTAAAAATTTGTTTTCTTGTAAGCCGACACTGATCGCAGAAACATAATGTAGCAAAGGATTGCTTTTGAATTCACTGACAGCCACTAGTTTTTGGCAGGCTAAGGCCAAGGCAACAAAGCCACCAGTCACAGCCGCTGTGCGGGTACCGCCGTCGGCATTCAAAACATCGCAATCGACGATGATCTGACGTTCGCCCATTTTTTTCAAATCCACCGCCGCGCGCAGTGAGCGTCCAATCAAACGAGAGATTTCTTGAGTGCGCCCACCGGTCGAAGTTTTTTCGCGTTTCATACGAGTGTGTGTTGAGCGGGGAAGCATGCCGTATTCAGCCGTGACCCAACCACCACCAGTACCCATCAGCCACTGCGGAGCTTTTGGCTCGTAGGTAGCCGTGCACAAAACTTTGGTGCGACCAAACTCGACGATGCATGAGCCCTCGGCATATTCTGAAACATTGGGAGTGATTTTAATAGAACGTAATTGGTCGAGAGTACGGCCGTCTGTGCGCATGATAATTCCTATGAGAGAGGTATTACTGGGCACTCTGCCTGACGGGTATTTCTTTGTCTACTTTTTCTTTGTATGCGACAAGGGCCTTATAGATTTTCTGAGCCACTTCGGCTTGATACTGAGGAGTGATGAGTTTTTTGACCTCTTTAGGATTGGTGATAAATCCAATCTCTATCAACACGGAAGGCATATTCGTCTTTGAGATCACATAGAATGGGGCTTGTTTGATCGAAACTTTTTCACGGATATTTTCGAGTTCCCAAATTTGAGTCAGCAAGCGAGTCAGACGAAGGCTGCTTTCAATACGATCTTGACGATGCAGGTCTTCTAAAATGGCTGCAACATCACCTTTTTTTGAGGGATCTTGTTCATCCCGCGCAGTTGAATCATCTTTGAAATTCTGATTTTCATGACTGGCTAAAAAAAGACTTTCTTCATCGGGTGGCAAGGTATTTTGAAAGTAAAATTCGACGCCTTTTGCGCGTGGGTCAATCGCGGTGTTTGCATGCAGGCTGACAAATAAATCAGCTTTGGATTTTTCGGCCTTGTTCACGCGTTCGGGCAAGGTGATATTGGAATCCTGTGTGCGAGTCATGCTAACTTCAAACTGTTTACTTTCAGATAGAATTTTTTTTAGTTGTTGAGCAACTTTTAAAACCACATCTGCTTCTTTGGCGTTTCCGCGAACGGCACCCGTGTCGATGCCACCGTGGCCGGGGTCTAGCATGATGTGAAAGGCCTGGACCTGCAGGCTGGCCAGAATTGTGATTACTATCGTGTTCAAAAAATATCTACGCATAGAATCAGTTTATGGAATCACTGCCAAGGGCGCTAGTCCTGATGAATGAAGTGTTAAAGTTTAAATGTATTTAATGTGATAAAAAACAGCGACCAGGTAGGGGGGGAGGGTCCCTGGCCGCCATGGGGGGTAACATTTACTAGAGCAATGGAGGTGCCAGCGGGTAAGTTCGCTATTGTTGAATATATTGAATTTGAGCTCGATTTGGTTGTTCATCTTTTTGACAGGGGACGCGTAAAGGGTCCCGAATGGGAGGGGGGCTCCGTTTTATAAGGGGGTAGAGAACTTTAGGACATCGGCGGCAGATTTGGTTCAAATACTGGGAGTTATTAGCCTAATACTCTTGGCATCAGCTTTGTTGGTCCAGTTGATAAAGAAAAGACAACAACACTGTAGGTTTCATTTTTTTCCTCTAATGTAAGTAACCTTGCAAAGAAATATTTCAAGGCTGCAAATTTATAAACTGATGTTTGGGCACACCTAATTGGCCATAACCGTTGCTTCCCCAGCATTTTAGAACACCACCACTTAAAATCGCACAGCTGTGTGAGTCACCTAAGGCCACCGATTGAACACCGCTTGCGATGATTTGCGTCGGCGTAGAAGTATTTGTCGAAGTCCCATCACCTAATTGGCCATTGCTGTTGGTTCCCCAGCATTTCAGAGCACCACCACTTAAAATCGCGCAGCTATGAGAGGCACCTAGGGCCACAGATTGCACACCACTCGCGATGATTTGTATCGGCGTAGATCTATTTGTTGATGTCCCATCACCTAATTGGCCATTGCTGTTGGTTCCCCAGCATTTCAGGACACCACCACTTAAAATAGCGCAGCTATGAGAGTCACCTAAGGCCACCGATTGCACACCACCAGCGATGATTTGTATCGGCGTAGATCTATCTGTTGATGTGCCATCACCCAATTGACCAAAGATATTGGATCCCCAGCATTTCAGCTGACCACCTGTAAGAACCGCGCAGCTATGAGAGGTACTTAAGGCCACTGATTGCACGCTACTTGCCAAGATTTGAGTTGGCACAAGCCGTTCTGTTAAAGAACCATCGCCTAATTGAATCGAACTATTTAGTCCCTTAGGACTATTATTACCCCAGCATTTCAGTTCACTATCACTTAAAACTGCGCAGCTGTGAGAACTGCCTAAAGCCACTGACTGCACACCGCTTGCGATGATTTGTGTAGGCATAATTTTAGTTGTCGTAGTCCCGTCGCCTAATTGACCATACACATTCAATCCCCAACATTTCAGCTCGCCATCACTTAAAACTGCGCAGTTGTGAGAACTGCCTAAAGCCATCGATTGCACACCGCTTGCGATGATTTGCGTTGGTGTAGATATATTTTTCGTTGTTCCATCGCCCAATTGACCAGCGCTATTATCACCCCAGCATTTCAACTCACCACCACTTACAATCGCGCAGCTGTATGAGTTGCCTAAATCGACCGACTGCACGCCGCTAGCGATGACTTGAGTTGGCAAATGACTTAGATAGATTGTTAAGTCGCCAATCGCCTTAAAACTGTTCTCTCCCCAGCATTTCAATTCACCGCCACCCAAAATCGCGCAGCTGTGATAATCACCTAAAGCCACTGACTGCACTCCGCTTGCGATGATTTGCGTGGGCATAAATCTATTTGCCGCTGTTCCATCGCCCAGTCGGCTAGAGGCGTTGTTACCCCAGCATTTCAGCTCACCACCTGTTAAAACCGCGCAGCTGTGAGAGGCACCTAAAGCAAGCGACTGCACGCCACTTGCGATAATTTGTGTAGGTGTAGATCTATTTGTCGTTGTCCCATCGCCCAGTCGTCCAGAGCCGTTATATCCCCAGCATTTCAGCTCACCACTAGTTAAAACTGCGCAGCTGTGATAATCACCTAAAGCTACCGATTGCACGTCGCTAGCGATGATTTGTGTCGGAGTAGTTTTATCTGTTGTGGTGCCATCACCTAATTGACCATTCCCATTAAGCCCCCAGCACTTCAGGACACCACCAGTTAAAATAGCGCAGCTGTGGGAATTACCTAAAGCCACTGCCTGCACGCCACTCGCGATGATTTGTGTTGGAGTAGCTTTATCTGTTGTAGTGCTATCACCTAATTGACCATTACCATTAAGTCCCCAGCATTTCAGGATACCACCAGTTAAAACGGCGCAGCTGTGAGATAGTCCTAATGCCACACTCTCAGATACAGTTATCGGTGCACTCTGAGGGTCTTTCACCCAAATTTCGATACTATTTGCCCCACCCAAATTCTTGATTAACGAGCTTCCCAAAATCGTCAACCTTAACCCGATAGGGCCCACATGTGAGCTGTGACGATTTAAATTGAGCTTCAAAATTCCAGTAGTAGTGTTCGCAGGGATTTGAACCTCACCAATCGAGTAATCCTCGGTAGGCATTAAATTATCGGGACTTGCCACCACAATCTTTTCGGCATAATCATAATTTTTTGCCACATCACTTAAGATCGGGATCGTAACATCGCCAGAATTTTTATTAAACTCAAAGTAAACTCCACCAAAAGCAATATTGCTTGTCATGTTATCCAAGATTAAACTTTCCGAAGAACGTGCCGTCGTTGTGCCGTCGTTTAGCTCGATGCCAATTGTCCCGTTGCCAGAACAACCAGTCACATGAACCGTGAAAACAATCCCTGAACCTTCGATGCTAGCCACGCATCCCGCTGTGTCTGCGCCAATAAACTGGATGTCGCTCGCTTGTGGTGGAATACTTTTAAGACTTTGATAAGAGATCGTATAATCCACAGAGCCCCTGGAGTGTAGGAGGGGCTTTGAGGCTTCAGAAATGGTGAATGGCGAGTTGGCTGTATCGCCTGCTAAAGACGCAAGATCTGCTTGGAAGACCGTGCAGCCTGTACTGCACAACATTAGAATCCATAGCAATTGAGACATTACCTGATGCAATAATTTGGCCATGTGTACAACACTCATGCTGAACTTATCGGAACGCTCTCTAAAAATGTTCACTTTTAAAAACCGTTTGTAGCGATTCCGTATGAATCATTTTGAATCACAGTTAAATTGCTGATTTTTATGTCAATATCCATTTGAGCGTAGCCAGACCTTCGGTGGGTTTGCACCATCTTGAGAGGAAGTGATTTAAACTTTGCCAACATAAATTTGTTGGGAAGATTTGTTGATCGAATTTACTTCTAAAGCAGCGGAGCTTTGTTTGTAACGCTGCTTTCTTTTTTTTACTCAGAATTAAAATCAAACTTTAAATATACGATTGGCCACTCGTCTTCTGGCAGCATTAAACAACCAATCATAACGACTAATTGTTCAAAATCCTGGCGCTTGCTGCCAGCAAATCACACACTAATA
>JANNCH010000159.1:0-1540 GCA_031386315.1 Pseudobdellovibrionaceae bacterium | reverse complement strand
ACCAGAAGGTGGCGGAATTCATCTCCAATATCCTTCCCGAGGACCAGGCCAACGCCAAGGGCGTGCCCTACAAGCTGGCTGCGACCGAACCCTTGGTGGTGCCAGTCAATGCCGTCGTCCGCGTGCAGGTGACGGGCGCTGACGTGATCCACGCCTTCGCCGTTCCGTCATTCGGCATCATCGCTGACGCGGTGCCTGGTCGTCTGAACGAGACCTGGTTCAAGGCCAACCGGATCGGTACCTACTATGGCAACTGTCGCGAGCTTTGCGGCGTCGAACACGCCTTCATGCCCATCGAGGTGAAGGTCGTCAGTCAGGCAGACTTTGACGCCTGGGTGGCCAAAAAGGGCGGCACCGTCGCCGGTGCTGCGCCTGCTGCTGTCGAAGCCGCTCCTGCCGCCGCAGCCGTGGCCACGCCCGCCGCGGCGACCGTTGCCGCTGCAATTCCCGAACCCAAGGCTGGCAGCACCCCTGCCGGCACGCCTGCGCCCTCGGCGCCGGCCGCTAAGTAAGCTGTAGGACACTCGTAAGATGGCACAAGCCGCCGCATACGGACACGAAGACGAACACGGCAATCACACGCCGGGCTTCTTCACTCGCTGGTTCTTTTCGACGAACCACAAGGACATTGGCACCCTCTACATCCTGTTCGCCATCATGGCGGGCCTGGTGGGCGGGGCCTTTTCCGGCCTGATCCGCTGGGAACTGTTTGAACCGGGCATCCAGGTCTTCCGGCCCGGGTCATGGCTGGCCATGACCGGCCTCGTTGAGCCATCCAAGCACGGCTACAACGTCGTGGTGACGGCTCACGCCCTGATCATGATCTTCTTCATGGTCATGCCGGCCATGATCGGCGGGTTCGGCAACTGGTTCGTGCCGTTGATGATCGGCGCGCCGGATATGGCGTTCCCGCGGATGAACAACATCTCCTTCTGGCTGCTGGTCGCGGCCTGGGTGATGCTGGTCATCTCGATGTTCGTCGATGGCGGTCCAGGTAAGGGCTTCGGCGGGGGCTGGACGCTCTATCCGCCGCTCTCGACGTCGGGCCATACCGGTCCGGCCATGGACTGCGCCATCCTGTCGATCCACCTGGCGGGTGCCTCTTCAATCCTGGGGGCGATCAACTTCATCACCACCATCTTCAACATGCGTGCGCCGGGCATGACGCTGCACCGCATGCCGCTGTTCGTGTGGTCGATCCTGGTAACGGTGTTCCTGCTGCTGCTCTCGCTGCCCGTGCTGGCCGGCGCGATCACCATGCTGCTGACCGACCGCAACTTCCACACCCACTTCTTCGACGCGGCGGGCGGCGGCGACCCGGTGATGTTCCAGCACCTGTTCTGGTTCTTCGGGCACCCCGAGGTCTACATCCTGATCCTGCCCGGGTTCGGCATGGTCTCCCACATCGTCTCGACGTTCTCGCGCAAGCCGGTGTTGGGCTATGTGGCCATGGCCTACGCCATGGTGGCCATGGGCTTCATCGGCTTGGTCGTGTGGGCCCACCACATGTACACCGTCGGCTTGGGCATCGAGCTCAAGG
>JANNCH010000121.1:0-5206 GCA_031386315.1 Pseudobdellovibrionaceae bacterium | reverse complement strand
GGACCTTCAATAACTTGAACGTTGTATGGCTTGTCAGTAACAGCGGCGAACCAGGCGATCAAACTCACATCCTTGTCAGTTATGTTTACAAAGCGGCCTTCAATCTTTATCGCTACGGGTATGCAGCGGCTTTATCTGTTTTAATTTTTGTTTTGCTTGTGATTTTTGGCCTGAGCTCATTGAAAGCCCAATATAAGAAGGAATCAGAGTCATGATTAAAAAAATACTCGCTTGGGTGACCTTGTTACTGTTTTCATTCTTTTCACTTTATCCAGTTCTTTATGTGCTGTCGGTTTCTATGCGTGGGGACAATGCCTTCCAATCGCAATCGCTAGAAATCTTCACAGCCACATCGACCTTAAAAAACTTCAAAGAACTTATTGTCGGAACAAACTTTTTGATTTGGATGAGAAATTCTTTGTTGGTAAGCTTTGTCACAACTATCGTCGGAGTTTGCCTGGCGGCAACCAGTGCCTACGCATTATCTCGCTATAAGTTTCGTGGTAAAAAACTAATGTTGTTTTCGCTTTTAGCAACACAGATGTTTCCAGCCACGATGTTGATGCTGCCATTTTATATTATTTTATCCAAAATCCAGTTGATCAATAGTTTCTGGGGATTGTTTTTGATCTATTCGTCAACTTCATTGCCATTTTGCATTTGGCAGATGAAATCTTACTACGACACCATCCCCTTTGAATTAGAAGAGGCCGCTCGTTTAGATGGCTATTCGCCATGGATGATTTTTTATAAAATTATTTTGCCGATCTCATCACCTGCTCTTGTCATCACAGCACTTTTTAGCTTTATGACCAGCTGGAGTGAATACATTGTGGCTGCCGTGGTCTTACAAGATCCCGAGCTTTATACTTTGCCGTTAGGACTAAAATCCTTCCAAGCCAGTCTTGCGACACAGTGGGGACTGTATGCTGCCGGCGCATTGATCGTCAGTATTCCTGTTTTATTTTTATTCATCAGTATCTCTCGCTATCTAGTTTCTGGGCTCACTATGGGCAGCGTGAAAGGTTAATATGACATCCATTGAATTTTCAAACGTCACTAAGAGCTTCGGCACTAATCAAATCCTTAAAGGTATCGATCTTAAAATCGAAGCTGGTGAATTTCTAGTTTTAGTCGGCCCCTCTGGCTGCGGGAAATCCACTCTACTGCGAAGTCTTGCGGGCCTTGAGCAAATCGACGGCGGCGAGATTCGCATTGGTGGCAAAGTTGTCAACAACGTCGAGCCCCAGCACCGTGATATTTCTATGGTGTTTCAGAATTATGCGCTTTACCCGCACATGAGCATTTTTGAAAACATCTCTTTTGCCATGAAGCTTCAAAAAGTTTCTACTGAAGAAATCAAAAAACGCGTGAATGAAATCGCCGACCTTCTGCAAATTTCACATCTTTTAGAACGCAAACCCAAAGAACTTTCGGGTGGACAGCGTCAACGTGTGGCCTTAGGTCGCTCGCTTGCTCGCCGAACTCCGGTGATTTTATTTGATGAACCCCTTTCAAATTTGGATGCTCACTTACGCAATCAAATGCGTATTGAAATTAAGCGTCTACACCAGGCCGTTAAAAGCACCATGATCTATGTAACCCATGATCAAATGGAAGCCACCACAATGGGCGATCGAATTGCAGTTCTTAAAGAGGGCCGCCTCGAACAACTGGCGACTCCGACCGAAATCTACCACCAACCGAAAAACCTTTTCGTCGCAAGCTTCATTGGTTCACCTGAAATGAACTTTTTGACAGGTGATGTTTTGAAAAAGCTGCCGTTGCCACAATTCCATGCTCCTCAGTTTATTTTAGGTGCCCGCCCCGAGGCTTTGAAGATTTCTACGGGTGCTATTGGCGCTGGTGAAGTTGATTTAGGAGCTATGCAAATCGAGCTGAATGAGAACTTAGGGGGCCAACAGATGCTCCATGGCTTCTTGGACAAGCAGCCTGTGCACATCCTGGCGGATTCCACGGATAAATTTTTCAAAGACCAAAAGGTCAATTTGAAGATAGATCTGACAAAGGTACACATATTTGATAAGAATTCTGGGCTGAACACGCGTCTTTCATAGAGGGGAAATATGAAACTGCTGCTACTGCTAATATCATCTCTATTTAGTGCAGCGGCCATGGCGGCGCGCCCCCAGAAGTTTCTTGAGGCCAGTCCGCGCACTGTTTTTGTTCAACTTTTTGAATGGCCCTGGAAAGACATCGCCCGTGAGTGCGAGGTTTATCTTGGACCCAACGGTTTTTCAGCCGTGCAAGTGTCCCCTCCAAACGAACATTTGATTCAACCCGAAGCTACCTGGTGGGAACGCTACCAAGTCGTAAGCTATATCATCGATTCCCGAAGCGGCAATGAGGCCGAATTCACAGATATGCTTCGCCGCTGTCAAAAAGCTGGCGTTGATGTCTATGTGGATGCTTTGCTAAATCATATGACCGGATACGCTTCAGGCGTAGGCTATGCCGGCAGCTCTTTTACTCATTACAATTATCCAGGCATTTACAACAGCAGCGATTTTCATCACTGTGGTCGCAACGGCGACAACTCGATCAAAAACTACAATGATCTCTATGAGCTTTTAAATTGTGATTTAGTAGGTCTTGCGGACCTTGCTACTGAAGACAATTATGTCCAGCAACGCCTGGCAGATTATCTGAATCATTTGCTAAGCTTGGGTGTGGCCGGCTTTCGCTTGGATGCCGCCAAACATATGCCTGCCCGAGATATTCGCAATATTTTAAACCGTCTTAAAAAGCCCGCCTATGTGTTGCAAGAACTGATTGTTAGCCCTGGCGAGCCCGTTCACACAAGTGATTACCTCAGCAATGGCGATGTCATGGCTTACTCTTACCCATTCGCGGTAGGTACTGCATTTACTGACAAGAAAGCCTGGAAATTGTTTCAGCTTGAATACGGAATGCCAGCCAGCAATGACTCTGTCGTATTTATCGACAATCACGATTTACAACGTCAAAACCATGTTTCACTTTTGAATGTTCAAGAAAATAGTATTCTTTACCGTTTAGGACAGATTTTTTTACTAGCTTGGCCCTATGGTTACCCACATCTGTTTTCAGGATACGAATTTGCCGACTACGATCAAGGCCCCCCTGTGGATGCACAACTTAAAACGCTGCCTGTTCTTGATCGCAATGACCAGTGCTTGAAACCCTGGATTTGTGCCCATCATTACCTCGAAGTCCTACCTATGGTGGACTTTAGAAATCAAACCGACAATAATTTTTATGCAACAGACACTTGGACAAACAACTTTGATCAACTTGCATTTGGCCGCGGCGATGCTGGTTTTGTGGTGATTAACTATTCGACTTTATCACTCTCAAGATCTTTCAAAACGTCCCTGCCCGCTGGCGACTATTGCAATATCGTTTCACTAGATTACGACAAAAAAAAACGCACCTGCAAACAAGGCCTCAAAGTAGACACCAAGGGCTTCGTCAATATCGGTCTTTCACCGATGTCCGCAGCTGTCCTATTAAAACAAGCAACCGTGAAGTAGAGACAAACCACATGGCAAAAAAAAATGTGACCTATACGATTGGCCTCGACTTGGGTGGAACCAAATTGGCCGCAGCTCTTTTAAGAAATGACGGACACATTATGGATTCGATGAAAGTTCCGGTGGAACTTTCACGCGAAAAATCGCCCAAGGCCACACAAAAACGTGTGATCGAATTAATGTCGAGCCTTGTTCTGGATTTCAAGAATCGCTTCCCGAAAGAATGTGCGCCTGCTTGTTTTCGTGGTGTAGGCTTAGCCAGCGCTGGTCCATTGAATACTGAAACCGGCTATATCCTTCAAGCTGCTAATTTGCCTGGTTGGAAGATGGTTCCGATCCGTGACATGCTTCAAAAAGATCTGACCACGCAAAAATTTAAAACCAAAGTATTCTTTCAGAATGATGCAATCGCCGCGGCTTTAGCCGAAGGTTGGATCGGTGGCGCCAAAAAAATGCAAACCTATGCCATGATCACTGTTGGTACAGGAATTGGCTCAGGTGTGATTTTCAACGGTCAACCTTGCCACAGCAAAGGCATGGGTTCTGAATTTGGTCACACTCTTGTGGACTACAAATCATTACAAGAAAACCCCAACAAACTTTCACACTATACAGTGGAAGGTATTGCTTCAGGTACAGGACTATTACGTCGTGCCCACGATATGGGTTTTACTGGCAAATCAGTGGAAGAACTTGTCGAAGGTGATACTGAAAAGTATCAGCCCCTTTTTGATGATATGGCTTGGGCCTTAGCTTGTCTTTGCTACGACCTATCCATTGGCTTCAATGTTGAGAAAATTTTTATCAGCGGCGGCTTGATTAAAATCAAAGAACTTTATTTCGATCAGATGAAAAAGCACTATCAAAATTTGATTCGTCAGCGAAATCCAGATTTTGAATGTAAACTTGAAATTGCTCGCACTAAAAACTTAGCAGGCGTCTTGGGCGCTGGTTATTTACCTTATTTATAATTTTAATTTTCACCTAGGGATAAAAAATGAAAATCGCAGCCTTTGTTTTGACTTTGCTTGTTTCTGGATCTGCTTTCGCCGTTTGCAACAACAATGCAATCTGCGCTAAGGACTATGTCATCGACAATACTTCCAATTCCACGGGCCAAGTGGCAGAGGTTTTTACCAATGGCCGCGCCAATGTGAAATACGATCGCTGGGGCTATAGAACGGCTTCAGTATCTGACTTGAGCAAAGCCGCCCGCTGCGATCACGGTATCTGTAGGAAAGACCGCGTAATCATGGGCAAATACGTTGGAACTGTAATGATCGTTTATTCCAACACAAAAGCTTTTGTTAAGTGGGACAAATACGGATGGCAGTTGTCACGCACAACAAAACTAAGCAAAGCCTTTAAGAATTAATTTTGAACTGTGATCCAGACATTGCTAACATCAAATTCACGCACCAAGCGGTTGAAGGTGTAACCATTGTCTGGATGTACGCGAATGCATCCGTGAGATGCGCGACGACCTAGATTTTTCCAATTAGACTGTGGCGTACCATGCACAGCGAATCCACCTTCGATAAATACAGCATAGGGCATATTGCCGAGACCGTTGAAATTCCCGCCGGGATAGGACTTTGAAGAATACTTATCGTAAATACGCACATTCGGATTACGATCAAAATTCGTTGTTCCGTGTCCTGGGGCACCCGTTG
>JANNCH010000120.1:0-2459 GCA_031386315.1 Pseudobdellovibrionaceae bacterium | reverse complement strand
TTTGATTATACAAGAGCATCATGTCGGTATTGGTTCTGCAACAGTGGAAGAAATCGACGAGCTTAATATTTTGCAGGCGTCTTTGCTTGCAATGAAAAGAGCCATTGAAAAATTAGAAGTCACTTCGGGTCATGTGTTGGTGGATGGCAATTGCAAAATTCCTGATTTGAAAGGCTTCGAGCAAAGTCCCATTATCAAAGGTGATTTGCGAGTGTCTTTAATCTCTGCGGCTTCAATTGTTGCAAAGGTTACCCGTGATCGTTTGATGGCTGATTTGGGAGTGAAATATCCAGTCTATGGTTTTGAAGGACACAAAGGCTATGCAACGGCCGTTCACAGAAAAAGCATCGCCCAAAACGGGCCCTGCGAGCACCACCGCAGATCCTTTGCTGGCGTTAAAGAATTTCTTTCATGAAAAAGGACGTTGGGCTGAAGACCGTGTGATTCAGCACTTTCGCCAACATCGACTTTTACATCAAAGATATCAAACACCTTTTGCCGAGATTGATCTTATTTTTTCAAAAAATGCACATACACTCTTGATGGTGGAAGTTAAAAGTCTTTCGAATTTTGATTTTCTACCCCATCGAATCACCAACAAACAAAAGCAGAGGCTTTTTCGCGCAAGCGAGTTTCTGCATAGTAAAAGTAAACGTCATATTGAAATCAACTGGGCTTTTGTGACGGATTCTGGCGAGGTTCTTGTTATTGAGGATGTCTGTGGTTAGAATAAGGTAAATACAAGGTGATGGGGCGGGTATGAAAATTTCAATTCTGGTATTTATACTATTGTTTTCTGCCGTCAGTGCACCTGCCGCGAATCTCCAGACTTTTCTTAAACATTGTGCCTATGGGACTTTGTTCGGAGCAGGGGCCGGAGTCGTCAGTCTTGCCTTGGCTGATAAACCAGGCGACAGTTCTGGCAATATTGCAAAGGGTGCTTCTTTGGGGCTATATGCAGGTATTGGATACGGGATTTATAAACTGAATGAAGTGCCGCCGCCGACAAATACAATTGTTGATCCCTATGCGGCTTTGGTTCCGACCTTTAACAAGGGTCGCCTTGATGGTGCTCAATTGGTTGTGAACCTGGGTAGATTTTAAAATCTAAGCGCATCCAAGGCATCTGGAGAGAGAGCTGGTTTGGGAACTCCGTCGAAAGTGAAATCAAACCCGAGAGCGAAATTTGTATCACCACCGGTAACCTGATTTTGAGTAAAGTTGATAATCCAACAATCCCCCGGGGGTTTGAATTGTGCAATTGAGGCCCAAGATTTGATCTGCTTGCGATTTTCTGAATTTGCCCAGTTTGCATTGTATACAACCTGTCCCATCAAATTTAAATACCGTGAAGTAATGCCAGAAGAGAAAGTATATTCTTCGGTGCGATTATTTCTATTCAGATTGGGATCTCCTGGAACAACGGGGTACTGTTTTGTTAGCGCCACTTGGAAAAACTGACCCTTGTCATTGAACAGGCGAACCCGCGTAGAGATATCAGTCACATTGTGTTGTGGAAAGTATTTAAAAATTGAATAAGTTTGAAATCTATCTAAGCGCACATCCAATGTCGTCGTAACATCCGACCATGCTTGTCCGAAGGGTCCGCCGTGTTTGTCTTGATATGCATCATAGGATTGAGCCACCTTGAGGGCTGCGATTTGTTTGTACTCTGGACGATTGTTTGCCCAGCTTTTTTCAACCAATTTATTTGTGACAGCAAAAGTAACTAGATTGCGATCGTAAATACGATCGTTGTAATCGAATTGCAAACCGAAGGGGCTTCCTAAATCACCGTCTGTAATATTATCGCGTGGTGAAGATGGGGATTCTGTGCCAGAACCAAAAAATGGATGGGATGGATGATCTAGCCACGGAATAGATGTGTAGGTCACTTCGGGAATAACTTCGTGTTTGTAGCGAGATGATTTTGGATCGCGCAGATCGCCGTAAATACTACTGAAGGTCATTCGATTGTTGAGCTCTGTGCGAACATAGCGACGGGAATTGGTCATGTCTTCACCGACATTGAAAGCATAGTGAGTCTCTCGATAAGAAACTTTTGGAGTGATGTCGATTCCGTTCATCACTTTGAACGAGCGATAAATACTTGGTTGAAAATCCAAACGCTGTCCCGTGCGTATCAAATCAGTGTCGGGTTTGAATGCTCCGGTGTAAGTGCGTGTGCATGCAGGGTTGCGATCATAATTGGGATCTGTGCTCGGATTACCGCTGCAAATACTTTTAACACTTCTAAACTTTGTTCCGTTGCTATCTGTCTGAACACCAGAGAGTTCATCATAGCCTGGGCCTGCGCGTGAAAAGTTCACATAATCTAAATCAACAGTGTAGAGCCAATCCGAAGAACCAATATTTTGTGGGATTTGTGAAAAACGCAGTTCGGGCAAGCGGTGAACCGCATCATCATTATCGGCGAGGGGATTTGAGTGTAGCATATT
>JANNCH010000055.1:0-1758 GCA_031386315.1 Pseudobdellovibrionaceae bacterium | reverse complement strand
CTTCGCCTTGCAACAGTGCACCTATTCCAACGAGTTCGTTTCTCATGCCATCCTTGAACCGGCTCGTCTCACGAAAACTCATGTAGTCAGTGTGCGGATCATAAGCACGGGCGATCGAACTGAGAAAATAATTCGCGATTTCCTCATCATCCACGTCTTTAACGCTACTGAGAAAGCGCTTGTAGCGGAGTGAGACCTTTTCATTTGGACTGCGATCTTGAGCACCGGGATCTGGCTTATTTTGTTCCTTCGCGAGCTTGGTCAGTAACTCACGACGTAAAATTTCACCCAGCACTGCCTCTTTGATTTGCAAACGCCAAAGATCGGACGCCTCGGCGTCATTCTTAGGCCAAGCGGCGTCCTTACGACTAAGCATCACCGACTCAGGAGTGGAAAAATCAAAATCAGGTCCTTTGAGTAGCGTCTCGGTAAACGCCACTCGCTCCTCGACGCGCTTCTCAAAGAGACGGTAAATTTCAGTCGCTGCGGGGATAGTATTGCCATGTAGCAACAGAGTATGAAGCTGGTCCCCATACTTAGCGGCTAAATAGCTAACGTCTTCGCGAGTGAAATAGAGTCTTTGGGAATCCAGATCTTGCAGGTAGTCCTCCAAAAAACGTTCGCTCAACTCGGCATTAAACGGGATTCGAGCAAAGTGGCTGTTCTGCAACATGATAGCCATCTGCCTACCCACCTCATTGAAGTCTGCCTGCTGCGCGCAAGCAGAACAAGAAACTGCGATACCGCCAACGGCAGAAGCTACTTTTCGGAACCACGAAATTGTCATGAAGATCAGGCGGGGAACTACTTAGGACACAAGAAAAGGTGCCACGGCTGGCCCACTTGTCGATTGCAAAAACTTTCAAACAAAATGCGTCGGCTAGCTTCTTTCATCTACCCACTTTCGAAAGTAAGCCTCTTTGGCGGCTCTCTCAGAACCTTCTAAATCAAAGGCCGCAGTGTTGAGAAAGAACGGCGTATTGAGTAGCGATGGCCGTCGAATAAGGGCGACAGACACTCCGGAAATAACACCGTTTCTTAGGATTCTCAGACACACCTTTGTGTTCGGCTTCATCGCCTTGATTGTCTCTTGAAATTTTAAATCGGCGTCCAACTCATACCAAATTTGCTGATTAAGACCCACGATGATGTCGCCAGGGAGAATCCCCGCGCGACTCGCTGGTGTGTTAGGCTGGACTTGGGTCACTCGAATCACGCTCCGAAGCTTGAGATCCTGTGGAACTTTCATCATTTCTCGCGATAACCCGACACCAATGTAGCCGCTTCCCTCTTTCAAATAGTCATCAATTACCAACTCCCGTAGCACATCCATACACCGAGCTCTTACTTCTGGTTCGTTGTCAAAACGTGCTCGCTCGAATAATTGAAGCTTAGCCGTGTCCGGTGACATCCGCCCCCAACGAAGTAGTTCCGTCTGCCCAACTTCGCGCTCGCAATACGATGAGGAACTCAGTTTCAAGAAGGTCTGCTGAAGCGAAGCACCCTGTAAAGTGGAGTTGAAAACTCCAAACAGAAAACTGCCCAATAGCCATCCCGAGCACAGACCAAAATTCCCGATCAAACATCTGGAACTCGGTGACCCTGACAACGGACTGCTGCAAGTGCCGAGTTTTTCAGCCATCACCTTGAAAACTTTCTCCTCGGTTAAATCGATATTGCTGAATCAATTACACAGTCACTTGCTTTCAACTACCCCATGGAGTTTTTTGAGGAATGTCGATCGTATCATTCCTTTGC
>JANNCH010000048.1:0-1723 GCA_031386315.1 Pseudobdellovibrionaceae bacterium | reverse complement strand
GTGGATTTGCCGTGGTCGATATGGGCGACAATGGCGAAATTGCGGATATGGGCGAGGTCGGTCATGGGATGCGGCCTTGGTGGTTTTCAAGGGACGTCAATGCGGGGAAAGGGGCGGTTTTGCAAGGGGGGATGGGCGCGTAAGAAAGTGAGGCGAGGTGGTTGTAAGAGCGACACTGCCGGTGTTGCGTAAGAACGTAATGATCGAAGGTTATGGCGAGATGCTAAGTACAGAGGGTATTGCAAGGCAAGCAAGCAATGAGAATTAAGATTCGGCTGTTTGGGAAGGTGGAAACTCAGGAGAGCGCGATTATTAACGTCTTAAAGATGAGTACGTGAAAAAAGCTTGATGATTTTAATTGATAAACCGCTATACTGAATGCCAGCAGCCTGATTCAGTAGTCGCTGTATGACCATTTTTTCATGTCTCACACTTTCGTTTTTTCTATTGCCAGTCATTGCAATGGCCCAAGAGAATTTGCCGGATTGGGTTGATGTTCCAGTAGGCATTGACTTGACCGTGCGGCGGCAAGAACTGTTTGAACTAGCCCCTACCCTAATTTCTCCAATTACTTCCAGTAGCCTTCGTCAACTTGGGAATGATATTTCTAAATTTGAAACGAATGTGATTAGGGGGTTTCGGGATGAAATTTTGGGCGTCTGCCGCGAAACTAAAGCTTTTGAAGCCAATATAAATAGGCCCTCCATACGAGCGAACCTTTCAGATGATCTTTTTGGATATTATGTGGATCATATTTCGTCACTCAGGGACGAATGTGATACAAAGAATGTATCGACAAGCCGCTACTGGGCGCTGGAGGCCGACTTGAGGGCTCTCAATTCTGACATCTTTCGAGTGCTACAGATCGAAGGTACCAGATGTGCGCAAAGACCAAGTTGCTTTAATAAATAGGAGCACAACAGATGAAAAGCCTTTACGAAGCATTATTCAAATTTGGTGAAGTTGCTTCTGGAATTTTTCCAATTTTTATTATTCCATGTGTCTTTGCTCTAGCAGTATATCTTACTGTAAATTTCTCAGAATCTGAACGCGATGCAGCAATTGAAGAAATTTTATTTTTTGGCTTACTTGGAGCAACTGCTTCCTACGTTAACTACCTGTCAGCAGGGACTTTTTTGGATAATATCGTTCCTCAACTTATTGTAATTTCTACTTTCATCTTTCAGCTTTTGGGGCTGTCCGTAAAAGCGATGGATACGCCCCTTTCATCAAGGCGGGTACTAATCGCGGCATCTAGCGGGGTTGTTTCATTCATTTTTGCGGCACGTTACATTGAGTTGGCATTTGGTAATTCAACCCAAGGATAGCCTATTCTACGTTATTCTGACTTGGCACTTAACAGTCAGATTCTTTGAGTAAACTGGTAGCTGCGCAAAACGATGCTTCGACGATTTTCGCATTTATGCAATATCATGAACGAAATTCCGTTTGCAAAACAATAAAACGCCATCAAATGATTGCCTTAAACATATTTCTGCACTCGCTAATCCCTCACCCTGACGACCCAACCAGCCTTTTGGGCGGCTAGAACTACTCACCCTACTACAGTCTAAACATCTTATGACGACCTCCGGATTGCGCTACGCTTGTTCCCCCGCCATACTATCCTAGGACAAATCATGCTGGTGCTGCGCAAACTGGGTGGCCATGGGGTGAACGGAGTTGGTGATGCGACGGGTTTTTGTGACTGTAGCTTTGTGTC
>JANNCH010000026.1:0-2704 GCA_031386315.1 Pseudobdellovibrionaceae bacterium | reverse complement strand
GTTTTAATCATTTGATTGAATTATTATAGAAATGAACCATAAATTAGCTCATTGCCAATTCAATAGTCCTTGGGGTAACAAGCTGCCTATGAACACTTATGTTACACCCAGTTTTTTAGGTCCCATCGAAATCCATTGGTCCGAACATGGCCTTGAAAAAATCGATATTCGCAAAACTGCTAAACCAACACAAAGTACACATGATTTGCCTAAGTGGCTTTCAAAGTTTATCCATGAACTGGATCTATACTTAAACAAAGGCACTAGCTTCAGTAAACTTCCACCGCTGAACGAAAGTAAATGGACTGATTTTCAGAAACTAATTTATCAAAATCTTTTTGCTACTCGCCCAGGCGAAACATTGACCTATGGCGAACTTGCCAAGCTTTGTTCACGCCCCAAAGCAGCCCGCAGTGTGGGCGCAGCCATGAGGCGCAATACTTTACCCATTCTTATCCCCTGCCACCGCGTACTGCCGGCCGGAGGCAAAATCGGCAATTACACCGGCGGCGAAGGCCCCCTATCGAAAGAAAAATTGCTAAAATTCGAGCAAGGCTTTGCAGATTCTACGAAATAAACGACGCGTTATCAGTAGGTTAACGCTTTGCAATCCTTCCTAACATAAATAAAACACATATCTTGTTGCAAGAGATGCATGACACCTGATCTATTTATCCTCGCTGATCGAACCTCTGGGGGGATGTTATGAAGGCTCTTTTATTATTAAGTTTGTTGCTAGCGACTACAGTGCATGCGTCTGATATTCACGATCTGACTCAAGCACCCGCGCTTCCGACGACTGACTTCTATACTTTGCGTGAGCCTCCGAAATCATCCCTTGAAACAACAAGCTTTCAAGCCCCTTTACAACTAATTAAAGATGCTACCGAGACCATGGCACGCACGACAGTTTCGTTGTTAGACTGGGTCCTACACAAAGGCATGCCGCTACCTTCTGAGCTTTATCAACGTGTTTACCACTTTGGCCGTTGGATCAATGACCCCACGGATGATAACTGCATGAATACCCGCGCAAAAGTTTTGGTGCGCGACTCTGCGGATCAGGTCGTATTCAAAACAGAACGTAACTGCGCGGTAGCCGCAGGTCGCTGGGCGGACCCTTACGCTGGCCAAGAACTCTTTGATTCGCGCGAAATCCAAATTGATCACGTAGTTCCACTCAAACATGCCTATGTTGCCGGTGCATGGAAATGGGATTTCAACACTCGTTGCCTGTATGCAAATTTTTTGGGTTCAAACTATCACCTGATGTCTGTAAGCGGACATGAAAATATGTCTAAGGGCGACAGAGCACCAGACAAATACATGCCACCTTCATCTGCTTACCGCTGCGAATATCTCAAAGTTTGGCTTAAGATCAAAGCCACTTGGAAACTAGCCATCAGCTTGCCTGAAGCAGAAGCGATTCAAACTTTAATGGAAGAAAACAACTGTTCACGTTCATCCATGGTGATGGGCTTTTCAGAAATTCGCAAACTTCGCTCATTTGTCACTGAAAATATCAATTACTGCACACTGAATAGACGCTGATGAGTTCTTTCCGCATACTTTTTGAAGACGACTTTTTTGTCGCCGCCGAAAAGCCTACGGGCATGAGCACTCAGGCCACTGTTGATAAATCACGACCCCATTTTTTTGGCGAGCTACAAAAGCGATATGAGTATCTAGCCTTGCACCATCGTTTGGACCGAGATACCTCGGGCGTGATGCTTTTTGCAAAAAAGAAAGAAGCCAATATTCCCTTGGCAGATATGTTTAAAAAACATGCGATTCAAAAAACCTATCTTTGCCTATCTGGCAAACGCGCAGGTCCGGAAACTTTCACTGTAAAAAACTATCTTGCTGAATTTCAAAAATCCAATAAAGAAAAAGCTCGTATGGTTGTTGTAAATAGTGGTGGCCAGGTGGCCGAGACTCACTTTGTAATACTTGAGCAATATATGCAGGGGCAGTTGATTCAAGCACAACCACAAACAGGACGCATGCATCAGATTCGCGTCCATCTTTCAAGCCGTGGCCTAGGCATTTACGGGGATGACCTTTATGCCTCACCCAAAGAACCCGTCGCTAAAAGACTTATGTTGCATGCGTGGAAGTTAGAGTTTAAACACCCCTTCACGCACGAAGCCACTCGCATAGATTGCCCAATGCCTTCGGATTTCACAGATTTTCAAAGTTCACTTCGTTAGTGCCATTTAGAATATTCTATTTTTGAACAGCACATTTCCAGGTTCGAGTCGTCAGTGCACAAGCAGAAGCGCCATTGCTGCAGTTCACTCGAATAGAAATATTTCCGGCTGTTGCAAAGGCACTCCATGTAACCTGTCCCGCTGTCGTCGCAGGATCTGCTGCCGGCGCACAGGCGACCATATCACCTGCATTCACATTTGTTGCAGCAAGATTAGGACATACTAAAAAGCTTCCCGCAACAACCGAGGACCCACAGTTCACACTCGCAGAAAAGTAACGTTGTGGAATTTCAGCGACCCACTGTGTGCCATTATAATAAAGTTTAACAGCAACACCCGTTGGCAAATCACCCGCGGCTACGGCGACCCCTGTGAACTGAGAAAAAATAGATTTTGCCCCGAGCCCATCAACATTCAGTGTAGCACTGGCCGCATTCACAGCATTGAAGGCCACTTCGATCGTTTGACCAGTCACAAGGCTTGCCAATGCCGGC
>JANNCH010000014.1:0-5169 GCA_031386315.1 Pseudobdellovibrionaceae bacterium | reverse complement strand
CGGGCGTGCCCGCGACTCTCGGACGCATGGGCGGCCATGCCTCACTGCAGTCTGCCCGGCTCCGGTGTGGTGAGTGGCCCGCCGTGCCAGTCCCGGCTGTGTGCATGTGATTTCTATGTGGTGTTGTGGGGGCAGGGGCTTTTCTGCTGCGCTTGCATTCGCAAAAATCAACGACTCAAAGTCAGCAAATGGCCTCGCCTAAAAAAGTTTTGATAGAAGCCAACTGGAGAAAAAATTCTTTGAAGTCCGAAAAACTTGCGACTGTGGTGCGGGCCAAGTCAGAAGTGACTTTAGGTTCTTTGACACCTCAACTGCGCGAATTGATCACCGCAGCCGTGGATGATTGGAAGCTACTAAGGGCCAAAGTTATTAAAACACCGGAAGAAAAAGCCAGTTGGGAAAGATCTTTGTCCTCTGACTCTTTTGTGGCTGCAGTAGCCAGAGTCGTGGACACGCCCGAGGCCACTAAGGCCGAGAGAATGGATGCGACACAAGTATTGATTGAATCATTGGCTTCAAACAAGCATGGACCGGCAAAGGCTGCCATATTGGCACTTGTCGCAGATGGCAAAATGGATCAAGCGGATTTGCCTCAACCAAGTCGCGTGGCTGCCGCAGAAGATCGTGCCGAATTATTGTTTCATTATTTGGCGTCTTTTCCCGACGAGAGATCCAGTGTGCAAAGTAAGATGAACGGTGCCAATGCGAAGCTTGTGTTCAATAACATTATGATTGAGCATCGTATGAATTTAGCGGTGTCTCAGCGTATTGTTTCTTCGAAATAGAAGTTAGATTTATTGTATTGTAAACTCAAATAAAAACCCCACAAACCTTTCGCATTGTGGGGTTTTTTTTAAAAAAGTTAAAACTACATTTGTCTTTGACGTTTTTCGACGGCCAATGCAGCTTCGCGTACAGCTTCACTCAAAGTAGGGTGAGCATGAAACGAGCGCGCAAGATCTTCACTGCTGCCGCCAAACTCCATGCAGACGATCACTTCGTGAATTAATTCTGACACGCCCGGGCCGACCATATGGGCGCCCAACAGTCGATCTGTGTTTTTGTCAGCAATGATTTTTACAAAACCATCGGTGAAGCCTTTTGCGCGGGCACGACCATTTGCAAGGAATGGAAATTTACCCACGTTGATTTCAATGCCTTGGGTTTTGGCTTGCTCTTCGGTGATACCCACGGTCGCAATTTCAGGGTGGGTGTAGATCACACCTGGAACCGTATTGTAATTCACATGTCCTGCTTTGCCTGCAAGCATTTCAGCAACGGCAACGCCTTCTTCTTCGGCTTTGTGGGCAAGCATAGGGCCTGCGATCACATCGCCAATGGCATAGATGCCTGGAACATTTGTTTGATAGTGAGCATCCACATTGATGCGACCTTGTTTGTCTTTTTCTATACCCACCTCTTCAAGACCAACGCCTGCAGTGAAGGGCTTGCGACCAGTGGCTACTAATACCACATCTGTTTTTTGGGTATTCACTTTGCCGTCAGTTAAGGATTCAAAAGTCACTTCGACGCCGTCAACAGCCACTTTTGAACCCGTTACTTTTGTTGAAAGCATAAAGGCCATGCCTTCTTTTTCGAGAGCTTTCTTTAAGACTGCCATACAATCTGGATCGGTGATGCCACCTAAACGGTCCGCGTATTCAATTACAGTTACTTTTGCACCAAGGCGCTGCCAGACAGAGCCTAGTTCAAGTCCGATGACTCCGCCGCCTACCACGACCATCGTTTTTGGAACTTTTGAAAGTGCCAGTGCGCCGGTGTTAGAAACGATTTTTTGTTCATCAAATTTTAAGAATGGCAACTCAACTGGCACTGAGCCAGTTGCAAGCATGATGTTTTTAGTTTCAAGAATTTGTTTGCTACCATCAGCAGCGGTCACTTCGACTTTGCCGGCCGATACTATTTTACCCAAACCTGTATAAGGAGTGATTTTGTTTTTCTTGAATAAAAAAGCTATTCCTTCAGTATTCTGTTTCACGACTTTGTCTTTGCGAGACATCATGGTCGGTAAATCCAGCTCAACTTTTGAAACTTTAATGCCATGAGAAGTGAGATCATGCAAAGCCACTTGGAAGTGTTCAGAGCTTTCAAGCAAGGCCTTAGAAGGTATGCAGCCTACATTTAAGCATGTTCCGCCGAAGGTTTTATCCTTTTCAATGATCGCTGTTTTTAAACCCAGTTGCGCCGCACGAATCGCGCCGACATAACCACCAGGACCACTTCCGATTATAACTAAATCAAACACAGCCGGACTCGCTTTCACTTGAGCGCCGATGAAGACGCCTCTCTATTAAATTTCTAACAACAATCTTTCAGGATCTTCAACGCCGTCTTTGATTTTCACCAAGAATGTCACGGCCTCTTTGCCATCGATGATTCTGTGGTCGTAGGTAAGGGCTACATACATCATAGGGCGAATTTCAACTTTGCCATCGATTGCCACTGGGCGATCTTGGATTTTGTGTAGACCTAAAATAGCGCTTTGTGGGGCATTCAAGATCGGAGTCGATAATAATGAACCGAATACACCACCATTGGTGATCGAGAACGTGCCACCGCTCAGGTCATCCACAGAAATTTTCCCGTCGCGACCTTTGAGAGCTAGATTACGAATCGCCATTTCAACGCCCGCCATAGATAATTGGTCCGCATCTTTGACAACCGGAACCATCAGGCCACGTTCAGTTGATACCGCGATACCGATATTATAATAATTTTGGTAAACGATATCTGTTCCGACGATTTGCGCATTCACAGCCGGAATTTCTTTTAGTGCTTCGATAGCGGATTTTACAAAAAATCCGTTAAAGCCAAGGCTCAGGCCGAATTTATCTTTGAATTTATCTTTGTACTTATTGCGAAGCTCCATCACTTTGCTCATGTCGACTTCGTTGAAAGTCGTGAGTAAAGCGGCATTGTTTTGAGCGTCCAATAATTTTTCTGCGATACGTTTGCGAATGGTCGTCATTGGGACTACTTTTTTATCGCCCTGTTTTGATACCCCACGAAATTGTAAAACATCGGCCGCAGAAACCTGCGGGGCTTTGTCCACTTTCGGTGGTGCACCTGCAGGTTTTGAGTCCGCACGGCTTGCGCCTGCGGGGGCATTTAAAACATCACCTTTCGTTAGGCGACCATCTTTGCCAGTTCCGTTTACAGTGGAAGCGTCGACATTGTTTTCAGTGACGATTCGTTGCACTGCAGGGGATAGGTGAGTATTCGCCGACCCAGCAGAGGGCGCGACTGGAAGGGCTGCGCTTGCAGTTTCTTTTGCAGGTTCGGTGGCTTTTGCTGCAGGTGCGGCGGCGGTAGCACTAGGTTTGCCGTCGGTATCAATCGAACCAACAATAGCACCAATGGGAATGGTCGCACCAGCCTCAGCAGTGATTGTCAGGACACCATCATTTTCGGCAACAACTTCTACGCTGGCTTTATCTGTTTCAAGCATCAGCAAGATATCGTTGCGTTTTACGAACTCGCCGTTTTTTTTCTGCCAACTTCCGATCGTGGCTTCCGTGATGGATTCACCAACTGCTGGTACTTTTACTTCTTGTTTCATCACATTCCTTTTCTTTACGCTTTAAAGCAGTTCGCAATGATTTCTGCTTGTTCCGTTTTATGACGATAAATTGAACCCGTCGCCGGAGATGATTTCTCGGGACGACCGACATATTTCATATTCACTTTGATGTTATCACTCATGATGACTTCCATAAATTTGAAGTAAACATTTTGGAAGGCGCCCATATTGCGCGGTTCTTCTTGAGCCCAAACTAGATTTTTCAATTTTGGGTAGGATTTTAAAACATCAGTCACTTGTTTTGCCGGGAACGGATAAACTTGTTCCAAGCGAACCAAAGCTACATTTTCTTTTTTGTTTTTTTCGCGCTCTTCCAGTAGCTCATAATAAAGTTTACCAGAAACAAAAATCACGGTGTCGATATTCGAGCGATCGATGGTGTCCACAATAACTTCGTGGAAATGACCCGTTGCCAACTCTTCGATCGTTGATACGGCCTTCGCATGACGAAGTAAACTTTTTGGCGACATAATCACAAGTGGTTTGCGGAAATCACGACGCACTTGACGGCGAAGGGCATGGTAGATCTGCGCCGGGGTCGTCAAATTGCAAACTTGCATATTGTTCTGTGCGCATGATTGCAAAAATCTTTCGAAGCGTGCAGATGAATGCTCAGGGCCTTGGCCTTCGTATCCGTGTGGAAGTAAAAGAACCAATCCGCTCATCTGTTGCCATTTGGATTCGCCGGCCGCCAAATACTGATCAATTACGATCTGTGCACCATTTACGAAATCACCAAACTGGGCTTCCCACATTGTGAGTTGAGTGGGATCCACAACCGAGAAGCCATATTCAAAGGCCATGACTCCATATTCAGATAAAATTGAATCTTGAATCGCAAGTGTCGCCGTCGAATGGACATCCGCTAGCGGAAAGTGTGCCTTGCCGGTTTTGACATCGTAAAAACCTGCGTGACGGTGAGTGAAGGTTCCGCGCACAACATCTTGTCCCGTGAGGCGAACAGAGTTGCCCTCGGCTAGAAGGGATCCATAAGCTAGCAATTCAGCCATGCCCCAATCCACAAGTTCTTTGCCTGCACCCATGTTTTTACGGGTCTCAAGTAATTTCAAAAGTTTTGGGTGTGGATTGAAATCAGCTGGAAGTGTCGCGATTTTTGCGCCGATGTCTTTTAGTTTGTTCAAATCAAATTTTGTGTTCGCCGGTTTTTCGAAATCCTCAGGGCGCGCTTTGCGCAAACCCTTCCACGGACCTTCGAATTTGAAGTTTTTTAATTTCGGTGAAGTCTTCTTAGTTTCTTCGTAAACACTTTGCAATTCATCCATGCGTTTGTTCAAGGCATCGTCTGCGAATTTTTGATCCACAGTTCCTTCTTTGATCAGAGCCTGGGCGTAGATCTCGCGTGGGGTAGTGTGGGTCTTAATCACATCGTACATCAGTGGTTGAGTGTATGCCGGTTCGTCGCCTTCATTGTGTCCATAGCGACGATAGCAAATAACATCGAGGACAACATCGCGACCAAATTCTTGACGGTAGCGCATGGCCAGATCCATCGCCTTTTGAAAATCGTTGGTGATCAATGCTGCTGACAGTCCATAGGGCGTGTCGTT
>JANNCH010000663.1:0-3255 GCA_031386315.1 Pseudobdellovibrionaceae bacterium | reverse complement strand
GCACCGAAGAAACGTTTTGGTTTGTGGAGGGCATTTGAATCCACACCACCCGATAGAATTTTTCCAGATGGTGGAACAACTGTATTGTAAGCACGCGCTAGACGAGTGATCGAATCAAGCAAAATCACAACGTCATGTTTGTGTTCAACTAAACGTTTGGCTTTTTCAATAACCATCTCTGCAACTTGAACGTGACGAGTTGGTGGCTCATCAAATGTTGATGAAACAACTTCGCCTTTAACTGTGCGTTGCATGTCAGTTACTTCTTCCGGACGCTCATCGATCAATAATACGATCAATTTTACTTCTGGATGATTCGCCGTAATCGCATTAGCAATATGCTGCATAAGAACTGTCTTACCAGTTCTTGGCGGAGCAACGATCAATGCGCGCTGACCTTTGCCAATCGGTGCCATCAAATCAACAACACGAGTTGTGTAGTCGTTTGGTGCACCTTCAAGTCTTAGTTTTTCGTCAGGATAAAGCGGCGTTAAGTTATCGAATAGGATTTTATCTTTTGCTGCTTCTGTGGTCTCAAAATTCAGAGAATCTACTTTTAGCAATGCAAAATAACGCTCGCCTTCTTTTGGTGGGCGAACTGTTCCCGTAACCGTGTCACCCGTGCGCAAACCGAAACGACGAATTTGCGAAGGACTTACGTAAATATCATCCGGGCCTGGAAGGTAGTTATAATCTGGAGAGCGTAAGAATCCGTAACCGTCTGGCAGAATTTCTAAAACGCCTGAACCGTAGATGTCACCTAGGCGAGCTGCGCGTTTCAGAATTTCGAACACCATATCTTGGCGACGCATTCCAGATGCATTTTCAACTTTTAGTTTGAGTGCGAGTTCAGATAAGATCTGAATATTTTTTGTTTTCAGATCTTTTGAGTTCAGCCAGCTTTTTTCTTCTTCAGTCAGATTGATATCTGCCAAATTGATTTCGTGAGTTTGCTGTGCGGCCGCTTGCGCCAATGCCATTTCTTCGGCACTCGCGTTTCCGTAACCTTCATCCATGCTGTTATTACGGTCACGTCCGCCACCGCCACGATCGCCGCGGTCATTATTGCGGTCGTTTCTATCGTTATTGCGATCATTTCTGAAATCACGACGTGGGCCATTGTTATTATGACGAGGGCGGTCTCCGCCACCACTGTTTTGATTGTTGTTGCGAGGTTTGTTGTTATCAAAACGCGGGCGGAAGTTTTGATTATTTCGCTGTTGTGGTTGTTGCTGTGTTTGTTGTTGTTGCTGAGGTGCTGGGGCGCCACCTTCAGCTTTGGCAGCATTTTCTTGTGGCGCAGATGCGGGCTGAGAGCTTGCTTGATTCGCTGAAGAATTGCTTTCAGGGGCCGAAGATGGGGCTGCTTCCTGTTTTTCTTGTTTCGGGCTTTCGTGCTTAGAGGCTTTAGCAGTCGTTTCTTTTTCTGCGGGGGCTTCTGAAGAGGCAGCAGCGGCAGCTTTAGATCTTGGTGTACGTTTCTTTGTAACCTCAACATCAGATGGGTCTTTAGGTTCAGACAAACAGGACTCCTTATGAAATATAAAATAGATAGAAATTGGGAGGATTTTGATCGCGCTTAGATCATGTTCCGATTGGAACTATAAGTTTTTAAGTTACTGCTAATTTCCTAGATCACTTGTTTTTTGTCAACCGGAAAAATAACGCATCAAATCACCTCGTTTTTAGGGCCTGCTGGCAAACTGAAATCAAAGAGTGTTTCAATGTGAGTCAACTCGCTAGTGTTTCATGAATAACCTTCTAATTCATATATTTAGCCCTCGCAGCGGTTGGTCTAGATTTTTACTTTGGCTCCGAATAATGACTGCTTTTTCGCCCGAGAGCCTTCATTTTAGGGCGTTTCAAGCCGATAGGTGTATATCGTTTTTAACTTATAAATGGAGGGTCTGTGGAGGAAACTATGAAGAATCCAGCACCGAGAACACCACTTGATATGGAAGTGTCCTTTAAAAAGAACTATGCCCGTGAGGAAGTTCGTGGACGCTTGCGCAACATCAGCTTAAGCGGAGCATTTCTAGAAATTTCGAGCGATTTATGTCGCGCTAATGAAAAACTACAATTGAAGTTTGTCGTCGAAGGACGCGAGCGTAAAATTGCTGCCCATGTTATTTGGGTAAACTCAAATGGCTGTGGCGTTAAGTTCATGCCCACCAACAATCGCGATGTGCAGATTGTTGATGACCTTATTTATTTCGTAGAAAATTCTCGCGAATCACGTCGTGGTGTGATCGATCAGATCTTTAAACGGGTGGGCTAAGTGCCCACCTGAGTATCATTAAGAGCTTGTTCAAGCTCTTTTTGTCTTCTCTTTTTTCTCATCACAATCAAAGTTGCCAAACCTGCTGCAGCTAAACCAACAACAGCTAAAGCCAAAGTTGTGTCATTATCCATATCGCCAGCGATAACCTCGTGAGGTGCTTTCGCCTGATCATCCATTTGCATCGGTGGTGGCGGGGGACTCATGTCTGCCGGAGGTGGTGGCGGAGGCGGCATTGAGTTTTGAGCCATATCTGGTGGCGGAGGAGGTGCTTGAAATGCATCTGCCGGAGGTGGAGGTGGAAGATCAGAACTTGCTTGATCAGGCGCCGGAGGTGGTGGCAATTCCTGTGATGGTGGTGGTGGAGAAGCTGCCATTTCTGAATGCGGCGCTGGCTCCATAGCCGGTGGCGCATCAGGCGGTGGCGTCGTTACTGCTGGTGCTGCAGCAATCGCAGAACCTTTCCAATATCTAAGTTCGGTGCCTTCACTCAGTACAGATTTTGATTCAACAGAGTTACTTGCCCAAACCTCTTTCCAAGCACCTTCATAACCAAGAAGCTTTTTAGAAATTTTGCGAATGTTATCACCTTTTTGTGCAACATATGTTTCTGGCTGTGCGCCTGTATCTTCAAAGTAAGTAATAACTTTTGAAGAATCATCTGCACGGTTTGCAGAATTATAATAAATCTTATCGCCTGGCTTCAAATCACGAGATTTATAAGTTGGATTAATTTTTTTAAGCTCAGCAGTTTTGTCTGAACCGTAAATCGTCTGGCTTACCGTCGAAAGAGAATCTCCAGGACGGGCAAAGTAAACTGTATTGGCCCAAACTTTTCCAACCTGCCAAGGTGAGCTAGCCACTTTTTGTAGTGATGGTAATTTAGGCTTTTCAGCCGACTCAGAGCTTGAGCTTGAAGAATCCGCAAGCGATGAACTTGAACTGTCAGATGATGGCGGAAGCAAGTCAGTCGCATT
>JANNCH010000638.1:0-1603 GCA_031386315.1 Pseudobdellovibrionaceae bacterium | reverse complement strand
AGTTTAATATTTTTTAGAGCACTGAAGGGACTTTCGGGTTTTTCTTCAGGCATCACTTCGTCATATTTAAAGACACATTCACAGCTTTTCATCGAAAGTTTACACACCGAGCAATTGCCTTGTTCGTGGGCAGGGCAGATTGTTTTAAAGGGGATCGCTAAGGCTACAACCTCGTGAATATGCTCGCCCATTTCGTATTGGTTGCTGTGAGCATCGTATTCGAAAACCTCGGGTCCGCCGTCCAATTCAGAAACGTGGTTTACTTTGGCATACTTACCGGTGCGATCGTCTTCACGACGTGGAATCAATATACCGCGAAATTTTTCACTTAGTTTCAAGTTGAAGTCTTCACCGCAACGAGAACAAACCTCAGGAACTTCGGTTTTGATCGAGCCCGCGATTTCATAGTCTTTTGAATTCAATGGCTTTATAAAAAATTCAGCATTGTGGGGTAAACTTCCCACCAGATCTTGAAGGTCGGCATTAAGTTCTTTGGTTTTATTGTCCCAGACGTAATTTCGCCCGTCCGTTGGGATTTCAGATAGATTGATACGCATGTGAACACTCCAGAACGCGTTGGTATAGAAGCCGAGATTTTTACCTCTGACGGAGCGTCTAGTCAATGCTCTTGTAAAGGTCACTTGCCTGCAGAGGGGCTTTGATCAATTTCAGATCTGTCAGTTGTTGAATCAAAGTCTGCCAGCGCTCTTTATTCATGACCCCCAGGCCATTCTTGACTGCTTCTTTGGTCTGAATAAGACCCTTTTGAGCATCGGCGCTCAATTTAAAGGTCTCAGAGTCCATACTTTTATTCAATTTACCCATATGTAGATTGGTAGCGGTTGGATCCTTCAGGTAGCTCACCCAGCCGGCGCGAACGGCTTGGACAACATCAGTGACAACCTTTGGGTTTTCTTTCAAGTAATCAGCGTTTACGGCCAATACAGTCACGTAAGGGTTGAAGCCTTCATCCGCCACCAAAAATGAACTGACTTCTACGCCAGCTTTTTTTGCACTGAGTGGTTCAGATGTGAAATATCCTTGCTGCGAAAGCTTCGGATCATTGAGAAAATGAGAGATTCCACCCAAATAGGGGACTAACTTTACCTTTGGCTTACCGAATTTCTGCGCAAGAAAGCTATAAAATGGCAAACCGGATTGGATAGCAAGAAGGCCATCACTACTGAGTACCTCTTTGATATTTTTAAAGCCTCTCTCTTTATGTGACATAATCATATAAGGCGCTGTTTGATAGGTCGCAAAGACCGCAATCACTTTTGATTTTACATTTCGATCCTGTGATAAAATGATTTCATCCGCACTAACAATTGCAAACGGCAAAGTTTTATTAGCAAGCATTTGAACGGTTGGCGTTCCAGATCCGCCTTCTAAAATTTCGATATCTAAATCACGTTTTTTAAATTCACCGCTGATAAGTGCCGCATAGAAGCCGCCAAACTGTGGTTCGGGCTTCCAATTCAATGCTAATTTCGCTTTCGTTGCAGCAAATACCGGATTCGAAATCAAAATAAGTAGTAAAAGTCTTTGTTAGCATTCTTCTGTTGTCGTTAATTGGATTACTATTGATAGCTTTGCTTCGACT
>JANNCH010000633.1:0-5261 GCA_031386315.1 Pseudobdellovibrionaceae bacterium | reverse complement strand
CTGAAATCTTAGAATAACGCAAAGCGTAATTCGTTCTTGCAAAAAGCGTGAAAGGGGCAACTTAGCAGTTGTCCCTTTTGCCGTTTTAGGGTTATATTTTGCGTCTTGCGATAGACGCTAGCAAATAATAGGGGTGTAGCTCCAGCGGTATAGCGAACGACTCCAAATCGTTAGGTCGTGGGTTCGAATCCCTCCGCCCCTGCCAATTTGAAAGAGATTGAGAAATAATGGATAAAGCTAATTCGAAAATTTTGACCCTCAGTTTTGCACTTGCGGCGGCACTTATCGGCTTCACTGTGCATTTGTTACTTAAAATCTTTGCGGGTGCCTTCGGGGTTGTTGCAAGAGCAACAGATTCAGATTTGGTACGTCACGGACTTCCGGTGACGACGGCATTGGTTTTATTCGCGATTCTTCAATTTAACCCAAAAGTTTTGACTTGGGGTGAAGAGGTTGTGAGTGAAATTCGTAAAGTTGTTTTCCCTTCTCGTAAGGACACAACCGCTATGACGATCGTCGTAGTCGTAATGGTTCTTATCTCCAGTGTTATTATTAGTACATTTGACGTTCTGTCGGCTTATTTCATCAATAACGTCATCAGATAGGTAAGGGGTTAGCTATGGAAAAAACTATGGATAAAAAATGGTACATAGTAAACGTACAGACGGGTTGTGAAGCCACGGCTAAGAAAGCCATCGAAGAGAAGATCAAAACTTCTAAGATGGAACAATTGTTTGGCGACATCTTGATTCCTGCTGAAAACGTAGTAGAACTCGTCAAAGGTCAAAAACAGACAAAATCGAGAAAATTTTTCCCGGGTTATATGTTTGTTCAGATGTTTTTGAATGATGAGACTTGGCATTTGGTGAAACATTCGTCTAAAGTGACCGGCTTCGTGGGTGGTGCTAAAACACGTCCTCCTGAAGTTCCTGAAGCTGAAGTTTTCAGAGTGACTCAGCAAATGGCTGGGGTATCTGAAAAACCAAGATCTAAGGTTAAATTCACGATTGGCGAAAACGTAACTGTTGTAGACGGTCCGTTCTCAAACTTCAGTGGAACTGTAGAAGATATCAACGAAGACAAAGCGAAAGTGAAAGTCTTGGTAAGTATCTTCGGAAGACCGACTCCAGTCGAGTTGGACTTCATACAGGTTGAAAAGCATTAGTATTTTTTAAGTATTTAATCTGAGTTTCCATAGGGGAGGCTCGGAAAACAACTAACCTCATCGTAGGAGTGGGTCATGGCAAAAAAAGTTACAGGAATGATCAAGCTACAGATACCGGCAGGGAAAGCTAATCCAGCTCCTCCCGTTGGACCGGCGCTCGGACAGCATGGGGTAAACATTATGGAATTTTGTAAGCAGTTCAATGCTCGTACGCAAGCATTGGGTGATAGCATCGTGCCTATCATTATCACTGTTTTTCAAGATCGTTCGTTTACCTTCATCACCAAAACGCCCCCAGTGTCGTCTCTGCTTATGAAGGCTGTTAAGATCACATCAGGATCAAAACAACCTCAAAAGGATAAAGTGGGTAAAGTAAAAATGGCAGATGTAAAGACAATCGCGACAACTAAGTTGCCCGATTTGAATTGCATGAAAGTAGAATCTGCTATGTCACAAGTCATGGGCACTGCGAAAAGCATGGGCCTAGAGATTCAGGAATAGGGTGGTGATTTATGGCAGGTAAGAAATTTACAGCAGCAGCTAAAAAAGTAGATTCAAACAAAAAATACACTGTTGAAGATGCTTTCAAATTAGTTGTTGAAACAACAATCGCTAAATTCGACGAGTCTATTGATGTAGCTCTTCGTCTTGGTATTGATCCAAAACAATCTGATCAACAAGTTCGCGGCGCCATCGCTCTTCCTCACGGTCTTGGTAAAAACGTCAAAGTTGTCGTTTTCGCTAAAGGACCTAAAGAGGCAGAAGCTAAAGCTGCTGGTGCTGACTTTGTTGGCGCAGACGACCTCGTTGCTAAAATTCAAGGCGGCTGGTTGGATTTCGATAAATGTATTGCGACTCCAGATATGATGGCGACTGTTTCTAAAGTTGCTAAGATCTTGGGGCCTCGTGGTTTGATGCCAAATCCAAAAATTGGTACCGTAACTATGAACGTGACTGAAGCCGTTACCGCTGAGAAAAAGGGTAAATTGGATTTCCGCGTTGATAAGGCTGGAATCATTCATGCAGGTGTTGGTAAAAAATCAATGGGCGATACAAAACTTCGTGAAAACTTCCTAGCTTTGCTAGGCGCGATCATGAAAGCGAAACCGTCTGCTTCTAAAGGTGTGTATCTACAAACTATCACTCTGTCTTCTACTATGGGACCGGGCGTGAAGGTAGATGCGAACCAAGCTTCTGGCGCAACGGGCGCTCTAGCTTAATTTAGTTTTTTTTTAATGTTTTTTAATTGCGGTCAGTGACAGTAGGTTTTCGATTGTGAATGTAATCCCCTGAATGTAGGGGGCCTGCCGAGATGGGCAAGAGAATTTGAACTCTCAAACCGACCTGAATCGCATCAACCAGGGCCCTTAAAAGCCCTGAATTCTAATGAAAGGAGGTAACCTATGATCACTCGTGCTGACAAAGAGCAAGAGATTAAGGCTTTAGGCGAAAAACTCGCTAAGTCTAAGGGTGCCTTCGTCGTTGATTTCAAAGGTATGAAAGTTGAACAAGTTACTAGCTTGCGCAAAAAACTTCATACTTCTGAGTCTGAGATGAAGGTTGTTCGTAACACTCTTGCAAAAAGAGCACTCAAAGATCATCCAGCTGTCGAAAAAGCATTCGGCAACAACCTGACAGGGACAAACGCTATCGTTTTCTCTTACGGTGAAGTGAATGCAACAGCGAAGGTACTAGGCGATTTTGCTAAGGACGTAGAAGTTCTGCAAATCAAAACTGGTATTATGGATGGCGAAGCTTTGGATACTGCTAAAATTAACTTTTTGGCAACTCTTCCAGGCAAAGATCAACTTCGCGGCATGTTCCTAGGCGTATTGCTAGCACCGGGCTCAAAATTAGCTCGCTGTTTGAATCTATATGCAGAGAAACTTGGCGGCGGAGCAGATTCTGCACCAGCTGAAGCTCCACAAGCCTAATTTTAGGCTTATTTTGTAGGTTTGTTTTTTTAATTTAATTAATTATCTGAGAGGATTTAAAAATGTCATTAACTAATGATCAACTAGTCGAAGCACTTTCGGCTAAAACTGTACTAGAAATCGCTGAACTTGTAAAAACACTTGAAGAAAAATGGGGCGTTTCTGCTGCTGCTCCTACTGCTGCTGCTGGCCCTGCCGCTGCTGCTGTTGAGGAAAAAACTGCGTTCGACGTAGTTTTGATGGAAGCGGGCGCTAACAAAATCAATGTTATTAAAGAAGTTCGTGCACTCACTGGCTTGGGTCTTGCGGAAGCAAAAGCCCTTGTTGAGGCTGGTGGCAAAACTGTTAAAGAAGGCGCTACTAAAGAAGACGCTGAAAAAATCAAGAAAGCTCTTGAAGCAGCTGGCGCGAAAGTCGCAATTAAGTAATATTTCTTACTTTTTCCTAAAAAAGGAGTTCCCCTTGGGGAACTCCTTTGCTATTTTGTTTTGATTCCTTTTTTATTTAATGTGGGCCTTGGATATTCCCCCCGAAGCGAATACCTATTTTCATAATCCTTTTAAGGAGAGTAAATGGATAAAACTCCAATTACCGCGTCTAACCTACGTGTTAGAAAGTCATTTGCTAAAAATAAGCAAGTTATCGACATTCCTAATCTGATTGAATTACAAAAAAGTTCGTATGAAGCTTTTATTCAAAAAGAGATGGATCCAGATCGTCGCGGCGAAGCTGGACTCAATGGTGTTTTTAAATCAGTTTTCCCAATTAGTGACTTCAACAATACAGCCAGCCTAGAGTTTGTAAGCTACACTCTTGAGCCAGCTAAGTATGATGTTGAAGAGTGCCGTCAGCGCGGTATGACTTTCGCTGCACCAATCAAGGTGACTCTTCGTCTCATCGTTTTCGACGTTGATGAAGAAACTGAAGCTCGCAGCATCCGTGATGTGAAAGAGCAAGAAGTTTATCTTGGTGAAATCCCACTTATGACTGCCAACGGTTCTTTTATTATCAATGGAACCGAGCGCGTAGTTGTATCCCAGTTGCACAGATCTCCCGGTGTGTTCTTCGATGACGACGGTGGAAAAAATAATGCTTCTGGTAAATTAATCTACTCTGCACGTGTGATTCCTTACCGTGGTTCTTGGTTAGATGCTGAATTCGATCAAAAAGATTTGATTCACGTTCGTATCGATCGCCGCCGTAAGTTCCCAGTGACTATTTTATTGAAAGCACTTGGTTACAACACTGAGCAACTTCTAGATTTCTATTATGATCTTGATGAAGTTTATGTTCGTGGCGGAAAGCTTTTCCGTAAACTAGACATCGAAAGAATGTCTGGTCAAAGAGCTCTTGCTGATATCGTAGACCCTAAATCAGGCGAAGCCCTGGTTAAGGCCGGTCGTCGTATCACTCGCGCGATTGTTAAAAAAATTAAAGACCTCAATATCACAGAGCTTGAAGTCAGCACTGAAGATATGGACGGTAAGGTACTAGCGAAGCCACTGATCGACGAATCAACGGGCGAGATCATTGCGGATGCAAATGCTGAGCTCAATGCAGCAATCATCAAGCGTTCGATCGAGGCTGGTATCAACAGTTTCTTTATGATTTTCTTCGATGGTTTGACAGTAGGACCTTATCTTCGCAACACATTGTTGGTGGATAAAGTTTCTAACAAAGAAGAAGCCTTGGTAGAGATCTACAAGCGTTTGCGTCCTGGTGAGCCTCCAACTTTGGACGCTTCAACGGCGTTTTTTGAGCGTTTGTTCTTCGATCCAGAAACTTACGATTTGTCTGAAGTTGGTCGTATCAAGATCAATCACAAATTCGGTATTCCAATGGAAGAGTGCCCACCTGAGCACAGAACGCTGACTCACAAAGATATCCTTTCTACTATTAAAACTTTGATCGACCTGAAAAATGGCCGTGGTGTTGTTGATGATATCGATCACTTGGGCAATCGTCGTGTTCGTTCGGTGGGTGAGCTTCTAGAAAACCAATATCGAATCGGTTTGGTTCGTATGGAACGCGCTATCCGTGAGCGTATGTCTCTTCAAGATGTTGAGACCATGATGCCGCACGATCTAGTGAATGCAAAACCTGTTAATGCTGTTGTTAAGGAGTTCTTCGGATCTTCTCAATTGTCACAGTTCATGGATCAA